>CATBLW010000323.1 GCA_949486985.1 Prochlorococcus marinus str. MIT 9215 | reverse complement strand
GCTGCTAGGAGCGCTGAAATAGCAGGCGTTTGATCACGCGTTGGGCAATGTCGCCATAGCCCATTTCTCCAGACAGGATTTGGGCAATGCGTTGGGGGGCTGTTGGCCTTTTGATCCCAAGTTGATAGCCAACCTTGGGAAAACGGTAGAAGACTTGTGCAATACGTCTGCCCCAGGCCATCGACTCCCCCCAGCGCTGATGCATGGCTTGGCTGTAACTATCGAGATGATTGGTTTCACCTTTCAACCAACGATTCAGGCTCGTTGCGGCTTCGCAACCACTCATCAATGCTGGTCGTAGTCCTTCTGCAAGAAATGGATCGCAGAGTGATGCCGCATCGCCAATCGCCAGGATGCCTTCGCCATGCAGCTTCTGGTTGCCATTCCATACGCGCAAGGGAGCCTGTTGTCGTTGGCCTGCGCGTGGATCGAACCCCAGATTGGGCAGGAGTTGTTCAAGGATTGCCTCACTATCTGCGGCATGGCGACCAATGAATGTGCCCACGCCGACATTGACGCCGTTGGCGATGGGAAAGGCCCAGGCAAACCCGTGATGCACCAAGCCAAATTCAAATCGGGCTGTGCCTTTGGCAAGCTTGCCACGGCCTTCCAGTCGTACTGAAGTGGTGGCGGCATGATGCAGTGCTTGAGGGCCTAGTCCGAAGGCAGCAGGCCAAGGAGAGTTTGATCCATTGGCCAGAACAACGGCTCGTGATTCCAGCTGTCTGCCGTCTTCTGCTGTGACTTGCCAATGACCAGCATGTTTGTTGATCGTTGATACGGCAAACGGCCGGATGATCTCTGCTCCTGCTTCTACGGCCTTGCTGGTGAGCAGTTCATCCAGCTCTTCTCTTCTGACAATCCAAAAAGGTGCTGATCCTTGCAGCTCTGCAACGACTGGGTCGCCAAGACACCAGCTGAATTCCACTCGCTCAATGACTTCATCAACAACTTCTTGCAGGTCAAATGGAAACCATTCCTGCACGGCTGCAGCCATGCCTCCCCCACAGGGCTTAATGCGATTTTGATCTGCTTGTTCGAGCAAGGTGACACGCTGACCTGCTGAAGCGAGATGAAAAGCCGCCGCAGAACCCGCGGCACCCGCTCCAATGATCAGCACATCTGTGTTGCTCAAACCTTCAGGATGTCGGCTTCCTTGTCCGCCAGATGCTTTTCAATATCAGTAATGAACTTATCGGTGAGCTTTTGGATTTGGTCCTGCTCGTCGTGGCTTTGATCTTCAGATAGATCCCCATCTTTTTCGTGCTTCTTTACTTTGTCGATTGCATCGCGGCGGATATTCCGGAGTGCGATTTTTCCTTCCTCTGCATACTTTGAGGCCAGCTTGCAGAATTCTTTGCGACGTTCTTCTGTTAGTGGTGGAACATTGATGCGAATCATCTTGCCGTCGTTGTTGGGAGTGAAACCCAGATCACTTGTGGCTATTGCCTTCTCGATCAGTCCGATCGATCCGATGTCAAAGGGTTGGATGGCAATCGTTTGAGAGTCAGGAGTGGAAAGTGTGGCTAGAGATTTGAGAGGTGTCTCGGCTCCGTAATACTCAACGTTGACTCTGTCGAGTAGCGCAGGATTGGCTCGGCCTGTACGAATGGTTGCGAAGGTCCGTTGTGTCGCCTCCACAGACTTGTGCATGTTGGCTTTGAGGTCCGGGTTCGACATGGGCTGCAGTTCAGAGAAGGCGGAGATAGGGAAATAAGAATGAGCTCGATGCTGCGTTCAGTTGGTATTGCCGATGCGAGAACCAATGGCTTCGCCAGCCACGGCTTTGCAAATATTGCCAGGTTCGAATAGGTCAAACACAACGATTGGAATGTTGTTGTCTTTGCAAAGAGCAATGGCGGTACTATCCATCACGCCAAGTTCGCCATTCAAAACCTTTTGATAGCTAAGGGTTTCGTAGCGAACGGCATCGCTAAATAGCTTTGGATCACGGTCATAGACCCCATCAACTTTTGTGGCTTTGAAAATCACATCGGCGTTGATTTCAGCAGCGCGAAGTGCGGCTGTTGTGTCAGTTGTGAAAAAGGGATTGCCACATCCACCGCCGAAAACAACGACCCGGCCTTTCTCGAGGTGACGAATGGCGCGCCGACGGATATAAGGCTCAGCGACTTGCTGCATTTCGATGGCGGTCTGCACCCTGGTCTCGACACCTGCACGCTCTAAACCGTCTTGGAGGGTGATGGCATTCATCACGGTGGCCAGCATGCCGACGTAGTCGGCGGTGGCTCGATCCATGCCAGCCGCCGAGCCTTTCAGTCCGCGGAAAATATTGCCGCCACCAACAACGATGGCTAGCTGGCTCCCCGCCGCCACAACTTTTGCCACATCTTCAGCAATGGACTGAACAATGGCGGGATCAATCCCATAACCCTTATTGCCCATCAGCGCTTCACCGCTGAGTTTTAGAAGGGCTCTCGCGTAGACCATTCAATGTCCTGATCCTGATGACAGTAGCAAGCCCGGTCTTTTCAGACAGGATGAAGAAAGTGATCCTTTTGCCTCTAGGCATCGCTGCTTGAGCTGGCTTTTAGAACTCAATGCCTGCCTGGGCTTTGATGCCTTGCTCTTTGAAGGGGTGGTGAATCATCTTCATTTCTGTAACAAGGTCCGCGTGCTCAATCAGCTCTTTTGGTGCACCCCGTCCAGTGAGTGCAACATGCGTGAGTAAAGGTCGTGTTGCCAGGCCTTTAAGGACTTCTGCGACATCGAGATATCCGAGTTTGATCGCCACATTGATCTCATCAAGCACCACAAGCTTGTGCTTTTCACTGCCGAGGTACTTAAGCGCCTGTTGCCAGGCGTTGGCGACCAACTGTTGGTCGCGCTTGCGGTCTTGCGTTTCCCATGTGAAACCCTCGCCGAGGGCATGCCAGCTCAAGGCCTCGCCAAAAATTTTCAAGGCTTTGGCTTCTCCAGGCTCCCAGCCGCCCTTGATGAATTGCACCACAGCAACCCGATCACCGTGGCCAAGGGTGCGCAATGCCAGCCCTAATGCAGCTGTTGTTTTGCCTTTCCCCTGGCCTGTGAAGACAAGGATGAGACCTTTCTCTTGGTCGCGCTCACCGACGCGCTGGCGTTGGATCTCCTGGCGTCTTTGCATGCGCTGGCGATAACTTGCAGCGTCTTTTTCTGGCGCCAGATTGCCTCCCATGCCCAGTTCTGAGGCTTTGAGATCAAGATTGTTGGCGTCTGCTGGATTCAGTGGTGAAGTCATCGTGATTGTGCTTTCGAGGCTGTAGAGCTCAGTAGCGCTTAGTTTTTGGGAGGTATTGGCGCGAAATTTTTGTTTGGACTCTGGGCGGTAATTCGCTGCAGTGCACCAGCTGCAAATAACTCTTGTTTAATAGATCCGAAACCTAGTTCTTGCAATTGTTTTGGTAGATCTGCCTGCAGCATCTCAGTGGCTGTTTCCGTTTCAAATAGGGCACAAAACAAATCTTGGGGCAGCTTGAGCCAGGGGCCTGCTGGGTGCAAGTCGATCAGCACAAGCCAGCCAGCAGGTTGTAAAAGGCGCAGGCAGGCTTCAAGCACGAGCTGCCGTTCTTTGGCATTGAATTCATGCAGGGCGAGGCTGAGTTGGATCGCAGCGAATTGCTGGGCTTCCAGGGGTGGGTTTTCTGCCATCCCTTCAACCGTATGCAGTTGAGGCTGTTGCTTCGCGGCGAGTTCTAGGGCCTTGGGGGACATGTCGAGCCCTGTGACCTCATAGCCGGCATCGATCCAGGCGGCAGCAGCTTCGCCAGCACCACAACAAAGATCCAAAACCTTTGCTCCTTGGGGCAGCTTGCTGCGCAGGCTGTTGAGCCCCAGCCGACGCAAACGTTCAACGCCACCAACGCTGAGTCCTGAAAGGGCCGTGATGGCGTTGTAGAACCATCGATGCCGATAGGCGAAGCTGCGCAGTGGCGAACTCATCTTGCGAATTGCCTTGCGAGAGCAGCGTCCACGGCTTGTTGCTGGTCTCGACGGGTGATCCAGTGGTGATAGGTGCGAGTGTGAATGCCGACTGAATGGCCCATCATTCGTGCGGCCACAGTGTCTGGCAGGCCAATGTGAATCGTGCGCACGGCCCAAGCATGGCGTAGGTCATAGGGGGTGAGTGGCATGCCGTAGCGGCGAAACTGTTCGGCCACTCTTCGCCCGACTTGTTGAAGTGTGGTCTGCCGTAAATCGGTCTTGATTGGCGGCAGGGCCTTAAGGCCTTGCTCGAGTTGTTCGAGCTCAAAGCGATCCACCCAGTCTGGATGGAATGGCCAAACTTGATGCTCGCCGGTTTTGGTGTTCGGAAGGACGCGTAGAACGCGATCTCCTCCTTTGGCAAGCGAGGAAAAATCGCAGAAGAACACCTCGTGATTGCGCAGCCCGTAGGTGGCCATCAATCCGTAGGCGAGTCGCCAACGAGGGTTGGGAATGGCTTGGACCGCCTCGATGATTTGGTTGTCACTGGGCAGTTGACGGAAGCGGGCTCGATGCAGCCCATAACCATTGGCTTCTGCTCGCCAGTTCTCAGGCAGTGTGAGTTCAAGGTGATGGGCTAGAGCTCCGAGAGCTGTTGCGCATTGCTGGCGGCTGCGACTGCTCTCTGCATAACTTTTCAATGTTTTGCCAAGCAGGTTGGTGTCGAAACAGCAATGCTGTTCATCTGCCATCGCTGACAGCCTTCTTAGATAAGGAAGGTAGGCAGAGCACCAAGTGGTGCGACTACCTGCTGGGGAGCGTCTCCGGGTTGGATCGGAGAAGAAGGCTGTTTTGAAACTCGCGATTGCTTGTTGGGCTCCTGAGGCAAGAGGTCTTTCCGCGCCAGATGGTGGTGTGTTTGGCTTGGCGGCCCATTGCGACCAGTCAAATTGTCCACGCTGGAGTTGTAAATGCACTAACTGCAGCATCCTTTCAGCTTGTTTCAGTCCTTCCTGATCTGCTGTCAGTTTCAGACTGATTCGTTGTGTTTTTGTTGCACCTGTTTGGCTTCTTGAAGGCAGTGGTCCCCTGAGGTTGAGCCGCTGTCCCCGCTGTTCAATTCGCAGGCTGATGCCACTGCCGGCTAGGCCGTGGTTGATCGCGTTCAGCTTGTTCTTGAACTCCATGACCCCCTCGGGATGGAGTCAGCTTGGCGTTGATGGGGGTTACGCTCAAGTCCCTCCTCAACGCTCTTGTTTTCATGACTCGCGTTGGTGTCATTTTAATGAATCTGGGCGGTCCGGAACGGATTCAGGACGTAGGCCCTTTCCTCTACAACCTTTTCGCTGATCCAGAAATCATCCGGCTGCCGAATCCAGCGCTGCAGAAGCCTTTGGCTTGGCTGATCAGCACGCTGAGGAGCAGTAAATCGGAGAAGGCCTATCGCTCCATTGGCGGGGGCTCTCCTTTGCGCAGGATCACGGAGCAGCAAGCGCGTGAATTGCAGAGCTTGCTTCGTCAGCGTGGCATTGAAGCCACAAGCTATGTGGCCATGCGTTATTGGCATCCGTTCACTGAATCTGCTGTCGCTGATATCAAGGCCGATGGCATCGATCAGGTGGTGGTGCTTCCCCTTTACCCCCACTTCTCGATCAGTACTAGTGGCTCAAGCTTTCGAGAGCTGCAGCGCTTGAGACAGGCCGATGCTGATTTCCAGCATCTACCAATTCGTTGTATTCGCAGTTGGTTTGATCATCCTGGCTATGTACGTGCGATGGCTGAATTGATCGCTGAGCAGGTTCGTGTGAGCGATGTCCCTGGACAGGCCCATGTCTTCTTCAGTGCCCATGGCGTACCAAAGAGCTATGTGGAGGAAGCTGGCGATCCTTATCAGAAGGAGATCGAAGCATGCTCAAAGTTGATCATGGCTGAGTTGGAAAGGATTTTGGGCTATGGCAACCCCTTTACCCTTGCTTATCAGAGCCGTGTCGGGCCGGTTGAATGGCTCAAGCCCTACACCGATGAGGTCCTAGAAGATCTTGGCAAGGCCGGCACGCGCGATCTTGTTGTTGTTCCCATCAGCTTTGTCAGTGAACACATTGAAACCCTTGAAGAAATAGATATTGAATATCGAGAGTTAGCCACCGAAGCCGGAGTGATTAACTTCAGGCGTGTCCGTGCTCTAGACACCTATCCAACCTTTATCGAGGGCTTGGCAGATCTCGTTGGCACCAGTCTGAATGGGCCAGAGATCAATCTTGATGAGGCGGCTCAGCTGCCGGCCAGGGTGAAGATTTATCCCCAGGAGAAATGGGAGTGGGGCTTGAACAACAGTTCTGAAGCCTGGAATGGACGCTTGGCCATGCTCGGTTTTGCCGCTTTCATGTTGGAGCTGATTAGCGGTCATGGCCCTCTTCATGCCATTGGTTTGCTCTGAAACTTGGCGGAAAATCTTTCCTCTCCGATGGTTGGCGGCAATCACCGCATTCAGTTTGTTGTCATTGATGCCAAGCAAGGCTGGCGCTGAAAGTCGTTGGAGCCAGGGTGTGTTCCCGATTGTTCAGTTCCAGGGCTATACAAGTCACTTCGGCCCTCGTGCGGGCTTCTCCGGAGCTGGTGAGCTGCATACGGGGCTCGATATTGCAGCGCCGCTTGGCTCTCCCGTTCTTAGCTGGTGGTCTGGAGAAGTGGTTGAAATGATTAATGACAGAGCCTGTGGCCTTGGCTTGGTTATGGCCTCAGGCGATTACGCCCACATCTATTGCCATCTGCAGAAGCGTTTTGTTGCTCTTGGTCAGCGTGTGCTGGGTGGTCAGCGCCTTGGCAGCGTTGGTGTTACGGGTCGCACAAGTGGACCGCATCTGCATTGGGGGATTCGTTATCGCGGCCAATGGCTTAATCCAGATGACATTCTGCGGGCCATGGTGAAACACAAAAAGACGGCGCGGTCGTTCGGCCCTTAACCTTTAGAGCCAGTCCATGCTTGGCCGCTGACGTGACTTTGATCTCTTCACCAACGGCTCCTGGCGATTCAGCTCATCTTGAGAATCTGCGGATCTCTGGCGCAGAGGCCTTGATGGATGCCTTACGCCGCCACGGGGTTGAGACCATCTTTGGTTATCCCGGCGGTGCCATCCTGCCCATCTACGACGCTGTTCATAAGGCTGAATCGCAGGGATGGCTGAAGCACATACTCGTTCGCCATGAGCAGGGCGGCACCCATGCAGCGGATGCCTATGCGCGAGCAACAGGCAAGGTTGGCGTCTGTTTTGGGACCTCCGGACCTGGTGCAACCAATTTGGTGACGGGCATTGCCACGGCCCAGATGGATTCCGTGCCGATGGTTGTGATCACCGGCCAAGTGCCGCGTCCTTCCATTGGCACTGATGCCTTTCAGGAAACTGACATTTTCGGAATCACCCTGCCGATTGTGAAGCACTCATGGGTGGTGCGTGACCCAGCGGATTTGGCTTCTGTGGTTGCGCAGGCATTCTTGATTGCGGCATCAGGCCGCCCTGGCCCGGTGTTGATCGACATCCCCAAGGATGTGGGGCAAGAGGAATTTGATTACCAACCCATAGAACCAGGCTCTGTTATTCCTGCTGGATTTCAACGCCCTGCTTCTGCAGATCTGGCTTCACTTGAGGACGCACTTGAGCTGATTGAGAATGCTCAGCGCCCTCTCCTCTATGTCGGTGGCGGAGCTGTCTCAGCTGGTGCCCATGAGAGCTTGGCAAGCTTTGCGGAACGCCATCAGCTTCCTGTAACGGTCACGTTGATGGGTAAGGGTGCTTTTGATGAGCGGCATCCGCTGGCGGTTGGGATGCTGGGTATGCACGGAACGGCCTATGCCAACTTTGCTGTTACTGAATGCGATTTGTTGATCGCGGTAGGTGCCCGTTTTGATGATCGTGTAACCGGAAAGCTCGATACTTTTGCTCCCCGCGCCAAGGTGATCCATTTTGAGATCGACCCAGCGGAAGTGGGTAAAACCAGGCGTGCTGACGTTGCTGTCATGGGTGATGTAGGCATCAACATTGCCAAGTTGTTGGAGCTCAGCAAACAAAAGCCTGTTGAGCCGAAAACCTCGGCATGGCTCGCACGTATTGAAGGATGGAAGGCCCGTTACCCGTTGATGGTGCCTCCTGAGGAAGGCGCGATTTTTCCTCAGGAAGTTTTATTGGCCGTTAGAGACCTGCTCAAGCCAGGGGCCTATGTGACCACTGATGTTGGTCAGCATCAAATGTGGGCTGCTCAATACTTGCGCACTGGACCTCGTCAGTGGATCAGCAGTGCAGGCTTGGGCACCATGGGTTTTGGCCTGCCGGCAGCGATTGGTGCGCAGGCCGCTATGCCTAACGAACAGGTGGTTTGCATCGCTGGCGATGCCAGCATCCTGATGAACATTCAGGAGCTGGGCACCCTGGCCCAATACCAACTTCCAGCCAAGATCGTGATCGTGAATAACCATTGGCAGGGAATGGTTCGTCAGTGGCAAGAAAGTTTCTACGAGGAGCGCTATTCAGCCTCCGACATGCTTCCAGGTATGCCTGATTTTATGGCCCTCGCCAAGGCTTTTAGGGTTGGCGGCTTATTGATTACTGAACGCAAGGACCTACGCCCTCAGCTGGAGCAGGCCTTCGCGAGCCCAGGCCCAATGTTGATTGATGTGCATGTACGGCGGGGTGAAAACTGTTATCCAATGGTGCCTCCAGGAAAGAGCAATGCGCAGATGGTTGGCCTGCCTGCTCACCCTGAACTGGCCATGGATACGACCCGTATTTGTGGATCATGCGGTGTGACCACTGCCCATGAGCACCGTTATTGCCCTGATTGTGGGGGAACGTTGTGAGGAGAATGTTGTGAGGAGAAAGCTGCAGGCTGTTTGTCTTGGATTGCTGCTTACGTTGTTGATGATTCCTATCCCTGCATGGGCAGCGGAAGTTCTTCAGGTTCAAACGTCTTCGTTATTGCAAATTGGTGACCACAATCGAACCTATACGGTGCGATTGGCTTGCTTGGAAGTTCCTCCCCCGAAAGAAGTCGAGGCCATGGCATGGTTGAAATCAGAGTTGCCTCGGCGGCGTCGGGTGAATTTGCGACCTGAGGGAACTCTTGATGGTGTGTTGTTGGCGAAGGTGACGCCTTTAGGTCGTGATCAAGACCTCGGTGCTGGCTTGATTGCAGCGGGATTGGCACGTTCAGAATGTGATTTCCCTCAGGCTTGATCTGAAGATTGGTTGATCAATGCGTTGTTTGAGCAGGGCTCGGATTTGCATTGAATGATGATGTTCTTTTTAAAGTTTTCTCTTGAGAAAGAATTTTTCTTGAATAGGTCTTTGTATCTAATAGGCCTTTCCTTAAATGGGCCTTTTCCTTAAATAGGCCTTTGTTTTGAATGGGCCTTGTCTTGAATGGGCCTTGTCTCGAGGGGCAGAGCAGCCTGTGTCGCTGTATTGCTGATATCCAAAGATGCTATTTTTTTTTGATTGTGATTCTTAGTAATTTCCTTTCTTGCCCTTTCCTGGCTGATTGAAGTTGGTGGGATTCGTTAAATATTATGCGTTAGCAAAATATAGTTGAATATTAAAAAGCCCCAG
>CATBLW010000322.1 GCA_949486985.1 Prochlorococcus marinus str. MIT 9215 | reverse complement strand
GCTGAGATCAGCAACGAATCCAGCACCTAACTGAGTTATCATCGACATGGCTAATGTTCGGTCAGATTGATATTAGTAGCCAACACATCGAATCAACTTGAGCGTCGAAAGTCAAACAAATGCAGTCGAAAGCCAATAGCAACCTTAGAGAATCTGCATGAAGAAACTTATCTGGCAGATTCAATCAAACTATGCTCGAATGCGAGCTGAGCTAACAAAAGTCAGCTGCCAAAACTTCAATATACATATTGAAGTCGATTCAATCAGTCTTTATATTGGCAAGGCTAAGTTGATCGAGCAAAAAGCTTGCTGTGCGTAATAGTAATATTTGCGATCTCAAGATTCAGAGCCAGCATCCTCTGCAGTGATATCAATCGTGGCATCACTTGCAGGAATTGAAGACATTGAGTCATTCTCCGAGTTCGCGCCTCCAGAGCGAGAAGAGACTGCAGTGCCACAAACTGGGCACTGTCCAGAGGCCATCAACGTACTGACTCCACAGGATGGACAAGTCACCATCCTGGACTGAAGAATCCGCCAGCCAATCCACCCCAAACCTGCAAGAAGAAGAGGCAAGACAAACAAGGCAAGCATCACACCGCCGGCCAAATCAAGCAAAAACCTGCCAGCGGCTGTGGGCAAAAGCAATAACAAAAGAATTGCCCACCAGAGCAATGGAGAAGGTTTGCCCATATCAGCGCTGGAAACGGGTGTCCCGTTCCATCCATCTTTCTAATGCTGCCATCGCCTCGATCAAAGCCCAACCACCTAGCAAAACACCCGCAATGGAAGCAACCACCAAACCAAGGACAATGACCAAGGGAACAGCAAGGAGCGTAAGGGCCGCAATCAAGACCACACCACCGATGGCCATGCTCAACAAAGCCAATGCCGCGAAGGTCGGCGGCAGCCCCTTAGGGAGAATGCGCGTCAATGAAGTCACGACAGGGGAATAAGAATAACTTTATTTTGACTGAATAAACCCGAATTCAGTCATTAAGTTTGTTCGGATCTCCGCGGAGCCATGGGAGCAAGGGGCATCGAAGCCAGCACAACACTCCAACATTGGCCAAAGTAAACAATGACACCGACCATCCATACCCAAAAAGTAAGAACCAAAACACCACCGATCAAGCCATAAGCCTGGAAGCGTGAACCGAGTGAAAGAATACTTTGGCTTACAGCTAAGTTTAGAGAAGAAAAAAGAATTCCAATCAAAAAGGCTCCTGGAATTAAAGGTATCAAAGGGACACGCCTGCTTGGCAGCAGAGCCTGAAGCAAGAAGGCCATGACAGAGAGACCAAGCAAAGGCAAGATGGTCTGCGCAACCTGGAGCACGGGGAATAGGGAGAATCCATCAGCCAACCATGGGTTTTCACGACTTATTTGATCGATATAAGCTCCGGGGATGAGTCGAAGGTTGGCACTGATCTGTTCAACAACCATGAGTACACCGATAAGCAATACAACAAGAAATGCCTCCAAACGAGCCCGCAAAAATTGAAAGGCCTGAGCACGCAAAGGCGCAGGGATTCCAGAAGCAGGCAACACATCCTTCCAAAGACGATCAGCGCCACGTTGCAGGGTTAGATAAGCATTACCAGCGGTAACCATGAGGAATAAAGCGCCAAGGAGTCCAGCGCCAAAACCCTGGTTAACAAGCTTCACGAGAGTAGATTCAACCAAGCCAACAACAGAAGGTGGCAAGAACTGAGCAGCAAAATCAATAATCTGCTGGTCAAGCCCCTCTTGACGGCCTAGGAACCAAGAGGCAACCGAAAGTGATATCAACAGGATTGGAAAGATCGACTGCAGGGTGTAATAAGCGAAAGCAGCACTAAGATCCACGCAATCACAGCGCATCCAGCGCTGATAGGCACGCCATAGGCTGCCTACGAAAACCCTAAAACATCG
>CATBLW010000321.1 GCA_949486985.1 Prochlorococcus marinus str. MIT 9215 | reverse complement strand
CTTTTTTGATCCGCATGGAATTTCTTGGTGTTGGTTGTGATTGGGTCTTGAAGCCAACCTTGCTTTTGCATGAGCTTTTCTTTGGGGATGACAGCGGCCGATAGGCCCATTCCTCTGCCCTGAAGGTGGCGTAGGGAGAAGAAACAGAAGCCATGGATCTACCGTGAGTACACCTGTACTAGCAGGTTGAGTTTGGCGTTGTCAACTGATCAGGCTCTGGCCAGCAGGCTGCAGTGGCTCTTGCTTGTTGGCGGCCGTGCCTCTTGTAGGAGCTTGCTGCTCGCCCTTAAGGCGCCAGCTGAAATGGCTTCATCAATGAGAGCTTCTCTGTTCTGCGATGTGTGATTGACGCGTCATTTCCCTTGTCGAATCGGTTGTAATGCTGTGAACAGGCGTCGATCTCACCTCTTATGGACCACCTGAATGGCGGGTACATGAGTCTTGCTGTGACAGGTTTTGTCTTTATGGGGCTGCAGGTTGTTTGGATTTCGATGACGCTCAGAAGCCAGAGGCATCATCGAAATGCCAGGGCCATGTCTAGTGAGGAGTTTAAAAAGTCCTTGGAAAAGATCTGGGATGACAGCCCTGTCGCCGGCCCTTTTGACTAGCGCAGGCTAGGTATCCAGTAAAAGAAGCATCCAGCAAAAGAAGCTGGCAAAAGTTCAGGGTTCAGCCCAGCTGATGGCCTGGGCGAACTGATTCGAGCTCCACTAACAACTTTTGGAGAGCAGCTTTGGCTTGAAGTGTTGGCCGCATTAACTTGAGTTTGCTGCCCTGAATGTTGGTAGGCGATAGCGATAGACCTTGCCCATTCGCCCTTCTCTTTTAACATTGTCGAATGCTTCGTTCCATTATTGCCTCTCTTTTTATTTTGCTGATCGCTTGTCACGGCACAGCCTCTTGGGCTGATTCTCCGATTTCCTTTGCTGATTATATGAATGAATGGAATGAGAAAAGAGATTTGGCAACAAAGAACCTTCTTGAGGCTGAACAAGCACTAAAAGAAGGGGATAAAAAATTAAGTTGCATCTATCAGCGTAAAGCTGGTGCGAATGGAATTGAAGCCACTCAAGCACTAATTAAGGCAATGAAATCAAATGGGTCTACAGATGGGATAGAGAACTTTGAGGCTGGTTTGAATAAGTGGAAAGAGCTAAGAGATTTTTGTTGATTCTGAATTGCCCAGCTAATTCCGAGTGGCTCGTGTGAGGTCTCGCTGACAACCACTTGCAAGAACAATTGCTGAGTTGATTTAATTAAGACAACTTTTGCATCATCATGAAAGAGGTCACTGGCATCGGACTTGTTATTGCTGCGAATGTGTCTTTGTTCCTTTGGGGCGTGGTTCACGCCCCTCTGGCTTGAGAGATTCTCGCTCAGCTCAATAAAATAAACTCTTCAGGCTGATTAGCCTCCTCTTGGTTGTCTATAGCTTGCGATGACCAATTGCTGATTAATTAATAAAAAGCCAAAGCTTTTTGATTGGGTTTGTATTTCTAGTGAAATCATCCTAGGTTGTAGTTGTTGCCGATCCAACTCCATTTCTCGTAAAGCCTGTATTCAATGCCTGGATCGACTCCTCTTTTTGAGGGATTAAGTCAATCCAGCTCGTTGCAATCAGTTTAAGCTTGTTCGACTGAGGTTTTCATTATGGCTGAAATTGTTTGTCCAAATTGTAGAAAAGCATTCAAGGTTGATGAGTCTAGTTATGCCAATATCCTGAAGCAAGTGCGCGATAAGGTCTTCACAGAGCAAGTTCAGCAAATGGAGAATGCGGCTAGAAAAGACAAAGATAATGCTGTTGAATTAACTCGACTTGAGGAGGCCAGCAAATTCCAGAAGGAGTTTGCGGAAAAGAATTCGACTATTCAGGAATTGTCGTCGGAAATTCAAAGATATGAGCTTAAGAAAGAGATGGAAGTTAATGCTGCCACGACTAGCCTTGAAAAAGAAAATGCAAGACTGTCAAATATGATTGATACTGAAAAGCTTGAGGTTAAGAATCAGCTCAATGAGCTTAAAAATGGTCATGCGCTGGCTATTAAGGACTTGGAAGGAGAAGTGGAAAGACTGCGCGACTTGAAAATTCGCCAATCAACAAAGATGTTGGGCGAATCGCTTGAGCAACACTGCTCAATTGAGTTTGAGCGAATTAGGGCAACAGCTTTCCCAAGGGCTGAATTCAGGAAGGATAATGATGTCAGTAGCGGTAGCAAGGGTGACTACATTTTCAGGGACTTTGATGCAGATGGAACCGAATATATTTCGATCATGTTTGACATGAAGAACGAATCAGATGAGACAAAGACTAAAAAAAAGAATGAGAACTTTTTGAAGGAATTAGATAAGGATCGAACAGAGAAGGGCTGCGAATATGCTGTCCTCGTTACTCTTCTTGAGCAAGAAAGCGAGTTGTATAACGATGGCATCGTTGAGAAGTGTCATCTATACGAAAAAATGTATGTGATCAGGCCACAGTATTTTATTCAGCTGATTTCCATTCTCCGAAATGCTGCAATGAATTCAATTCAGTACAGAAGAGAACTTGCTCTTGCGAAGGCAGAGAACATTGACATAACAAATTTCGAGGTTGAGTTGGAGAGCTTCAAGAATTCCTTTGCAATCAACCGTGAACGTGCGACCAGGAAATTTGAAGTTGTTATTTCTGAGATTGACAAGTCAATAGAACGACTTGGAAAAGCTAAAGAGGCTCTTTTGGCAGTAGGCAATAATTTGCGGATAGCGAATGATAAGGCGCAGTCGATTACAGTTAAAAGGTTGACAAAAGATAGCCCATCGCTTGCTGATGAATTCCAAAGACTGAGAGATGAGGGATTGGATCAAGCTTGATACTGTCTTGCTTCTTGTTGGCGATTTGCTGATTAATTGATTGGTTGTCTCATTGACCCATGCTTACCAGTTGGCTGCCAATCGCTATGTGTTGAGTATTGGCTAGCGACAGTAGAACGTCGCCGATGTGTTGACCTACGGGAGAAAAAGGCTTGTGCTGCCCAGAGATTTCAGTTTGCCGGAGATAGCAACCATAAAAAAACTCCCACGGACCTTTGTGATGAAGGCCGCAGGAGTTGGAAGATGGTTTGAAAAGGCTCTGGAAATACTCCAGAGCCGTTGATTTGCCTGGAAATTAAACCTTTCTGGAGTAGTACTCCACCACAAGCAATTCGTTGATTTCTAGTGCGACCCATTCCCGTTCGCACTTGCTAATGATCTTGGCGCTCAGCTTCGCTTTGTCGAGTTCGATGTGCGGAGGCACGTTGGCGAGACCGGGGAAGGCAATGTTGGCTTCGGCCAGCTGTTTGCTGCCCTTGCGCTCTCTGATGGCAATCACATCACCGGCTTTGCATTGGTAGCTAGCAATGTCGAGGACGCGACCGTTCACGGTCACGTGGCCATGGTTAACAAGTTGGCGAGCACCTGGGACGGTAGGGCCAAATCCAAGGCGGAAACAGACGTTATCGAGCCTGTTCTCCAGCAGTTTCAGCAGGTTGGTTCCTGTGGATCCATCCTGAGCACGAGCTTTCTTCACGTAGCGCACAAGCTGCCGTTCGGAAATCCCGTAATTGAATCGGAGCTTCTGTTTTTCTTCGAGACGGATTGCGTATTCGGAGCGCTTGCGACGGGCTTGGCCGTGCTGACCGGGGGGATGGGACCGCTTTGCGGCCTTCCGGGTGAGACCAGGGAGGTCTCCCAAGCGCCGCGTGATCCTCAGGCGAGGGCCGCGGTATCGAGACATAAGGAAGTGAAGAGAGAAAGCATCGCGACGCCGATCCGCCATGCTGGGTAATGAAGCCCAGCCTGTGGCTCGTCATGCACGAACCTTCCATCATATCTGGCAGCCCTCTTGCATCTTTTAACCGGCTGGTTTCAAGGTTATTTCTTGCTCTGATTGCTTTCTATCGGCAATGGCTATCGCCATTGTTAGGGCCTCGTTGCCGATTTATTCCTACGTGTAGTGCCTATGGAGTCGAAGCCATCACGCGCCATGGTCCTTGGCGGGGAGGATGGTTGACCGTGCGGCGATTATCGCGCTGCCATCCCTTCACTCCTTGTGGTTGCGATCCGGTGCCTGAATGATGACGACCATCAAATTGTTGCTCTATAGCCGTGAGGGCTGCTGCCTTTGTGAGGGGCTTGAACAACGTTTGCGTGCAATCGCTTTGGATCAGCTGCAGCCGCCTTTGGATCTGCATGTGATTGATATTGATGCGGCTGCCACTCCTGCAATCATTCGTGCTAGCTACGACTTGCAGGTTCCTGTTTTGGCACTGTCCGTGCCAGAGATGAAGTCCACCAAAGAATTGGCGAGGGTATCGCCACGGCTAGGGGGTGACGGACTGTTCCGTTGGTTGCAACAGGCCTGCACAAAGGCGCTTGGATCGGATTAGAACGGGGCTCAAGCCATGGGCTGGCCTGCGATGACCCAGACGCTTCACTCTCTATTGCAGGCTGTCGATTTGCCTGTTCCTGTTGGACTCGCGAATCCGGAGTTGGCCAAGCTCTCCTGTGATTCTCGTGCTGTTGGTGCAGGCAGCTTGTTCCTTGGCTTGCCTGGTGAACAGGTTGATGGGGGCAGCTTTTGGCCTCAGGCTTTGGCGGCTGGGGCTGATGCGGCCGTAATTGGTCAAAAGGCAGCTGTTTTGCAACCACCAGGACCTGCAGACGCCGTCGTGATCGTGCCTGAACCTGTTGCGTTCTGGATTGGTGAGTTGGCTGCAGAGTTTTGGCAGCAGCCTTCATCTCGGATGGCTTTGATTGGGGTGACGGGAACCAATGGAAAAACAACCACCAGCTATTTGATTGAGCATCTCAGTGCTGCTGTTGGCAGATCGACCGCCTTGTTTGGCACGTTGGTCAATCGCTGGCCTGGGCATAGCTCCATCGCCAAGCACACCACAGCTTTTGCCGATTGCTTGCAGGCTGAGTTGGCTGCGGCTGTTCTTGCCGGAACTGAGCTTGGGGCCATGGAGGTGAGTTCTCATGCCTTGCAGCAGCAACGTGTTGCTGGATGCCGTTTCGCCGGCGTGGTGTTTACCAATCTCAGTCAGGACCATCTCGATTATCACGCCACGATGGAGGACTATTTCGAGGCCAAGGCTCAGCTCTTCCAATCACCTTTGCTGCAATCAGGTGACGCGAGGGCGGTGGTCAATGTTGATGATCCCTGGGGAGCAAAATTGGCCCGCCGACTCGGCGAGAGCTGTTGGCGCAGTTCCATTGCAGAGGGATCTGTTGATCGTCAGGAAGCGGAACTGACCATGACGGATCTGACGATGACCGCCACCGGGGTTAAGGGACGCTTGATTAGCCCACGGGGTGAGGGTTGGTTTGCGTCTCCCTTGTTGGGTCGTTTCAACCTGATGAACTTGCTTCAAGCGGTTGGGGCCTTGCTTCAACAAGATTTGCCTTTGCCGTTGTTGTTGGAGGCGATTGCTGATTTTCCTGGTGTACCTGGACGGATGGAGCGTGTGCTGATTGCGGATGCTGATCGCTCGAAAGTCCCCACGGTGTTGGTGGATTACGCCCATACCCCTGATGGTTTGGAGAATGCCCTGACTGCTTCAAGACCTTTCACCAGCGGCCATCTTGTCTGCGTGTTTGGCTGTGGTGGAGACCGTGACCGTGGCAAGCGACCACAGATGGGAGCCATTGCAGCTCGATTGGCCGATCAGTTGGTGGTTACGTCCGACAATCCTCGAACAGAAGATCCCCAACAAATTCTTGATGATGTGGTCGCGGGGATCACTGTCGATACACCGATGACTGTTGAGGCTGATCGAGCCGCAGCGATTGCCATGGCGATTGCAGCGGCAGCACCTGGCGATGTGGTGTTGGTGGCAGGGAAAGGGCATGAGGATTACCAGATCCTCGGTAAAACCAAGGTGCATTTCGATGATCGCGAACAGGCTGAACAGGCATTGAGGCGACGTTTGAACTGACTTTTGAGCCCATTGATAAAGGAGCCGATCGCTTCCCTAAGAGCAGTTCACTGAACTTGAACTTCAAGTTGATTTTTTGGAGTCTCTTAGAAGGTGATCTGTGTCAGTTTTTTAGACATTGTTCATCGACTGGTCAAGCTATTCTGATTGCTGTTAAGAATCCTTTGTTGAGCAAATTTGATGCGGCTTTATGGAGACGTAAGGGGTGAAAAACCAGTGTGTTCTAGTGATAGATAGGCTAGTTCCTGGTGAATTTGTGATATCAGTGGTATCAACAGAGTTGTAAGCCCTTGTTCTGGAGAGGGCCTAATTTGCTTGTTTGTCTGTGGACCCTTTTGCTCTTTTAAATCTTTTTAAAGGGAGCCAGAATCTCTGTGAATCTGTTGATGAGCTCCTTTCATCGTTTTTTACTGGCTGGACTGATCAAGCTTTTGCTCTTCTCTTCGGCTGAGGCGCCCTGATTGGATTCCGTCTCGGCATCCATTGGTTCAATGGAGTGAAGCAAATCGGTGAAGCTGACTGGGGAGATACAGGGAAGAGCCTTGTCCCATGGAGAAGAGGGGTTGATGATCAGGCCTAAGGAGAAGCCTCGCTTGCTTAAAAGCAGCCTTAGCCTCTCTCTTCGGGTGGCACTAAAGCCTTGCGTAGCAAGGCCTCTTGCGTAGGCGATGGCCTGACCTTGCAAAAGGTTTCATTGCGATTTGAAACGTGTTAAGCGTTATATATTCCTGTTGATAGCTAGCTGAATCCTTTCGGCTAGTCGTTTAATCATCCAAGTAGGTTGATCCAAACCTTTGCCTTTTGACCACGGCAACGTTTGAATTTATTCCCCCTACTGAAACCAATCCCTCGTTTTCCAAAGCATGGCCACTGCTAGCCTTTCGCACCGACATGGTGGAAACCCCAGACTTGTCGCCGCTATGGCGGAAAACCCAGTCTCTTTTTCAAACAAAGCAGCCACTAGAGGTGGAGCAGCGCTGAGTATTGGAGAATTCAAGCTCCAATCCTGCTCTTCAATGCGCATCGGTATCGGAGTGAGGTCACATTCTAATTGCCCTCATAATGTGACTTTTCAGGAGTACTATCCTGATGACAGTGATTCGCTGAAGCAAGTAATTGACCTTGCCTACCGTCATGTTTTCGGCAATTTCCCTCCCACAGATAATGAAAGATGTGCTTCTTTAGAAGCCAGATTGATGAATGGTGACATCAATGTAAGGGGCTTTGTTAATGGATTGGCAAAGTCAACTTTCTATAAGGATCTATACTTCCATTCAGTATCACCTCAACGTGGTATCGAACTTAACTTCAAGCACTTGCTTGGCCGCGCACCTCTTAACCAGAACGAAGTTATTGCTCATATCTCACTGCTTGCCAGCGAGGGTTACGATGCTCTGATTGATAGCATCACTAATTCTGGCGAATACGCAGAAGTATTTGGTGCAGATATCGTTCCTTATCTTCGAGCTTGGGACTCACCAGCTGGCTTGTATACATCCAGCTTCCCTGCCATGGCAGACCTGGAGGCGAGCTACTCAAGCAGTGACAATGCCCTTGGTCGTAAAAGCCGCACCATGACACGCCTTGCAAAGGCAAGGTCTTTTGCGAGGGGAGCTGTGCAATCCTCTTATTCACCGGCCGCTGCTTATGCCAAAGCAACGTCCTATTCTCAAACTCCTTCCTATGCTGGTGCTGTAGGTGTAAGGAATTCTTCCCCTGCTAAGGAAGAGTTCCGTCCATGGGGAGTTAAGTCCTTCTAGATTGTTTTTTAGCTCAAACTTTTAGCTAAAAAACTTGATCTAAATCTATTGAGTTCCGAGAAGCCCTCCTTATTTCCTAAGGGGGGCTTTTTATTGGTCTTGACTCTTTGCTGACGTTTTTATTTGTGATTGATGAGCTCTTCTTAATCACCCGAATGTTTATGAGATCGGAGCTGTTGAGATGTCAAGTTGCCCTAAGGCTATAACTTCGGCGAAAGATTTTTTCTTTTCGTGAGGTGCGTGCTGTTTACATGGTCTGATCTTATTGATCAGGTGTATTCGCGTTTGAGCTGAGATTGCCTTTGCGGCATTGGCCGCCGCTTATTTTTGATCATCAGTTGCTTTTGATGATTGGCATTAGATGGTGGCGATTTGAATGCCGACTTGTATGGGGGCTTCTCCATCGGGATTCTCTTCTGGTATTGCTTCTGATCATTGCGACCACGACTGAGTGTTGTATTACAAGCTTCAGAACCACGCTTCGCTGGGAAGATATTGCCTGTTCTTTTATGCGCAGGTGAAATAATGCACCCGCTATTAACGAGGCCTCATCAATAGAGGTATGGATTAGTCATTCTGCCTGTTGCTGAGGTGGATCTATTTTGGTAGTGATGCAAAAGCAACCATTAAAACAAGTCCCATTCCTGCCATCAGTAAAACCATATTATTTTGATTGAAGGCTAGTGAGTCATCAGAGTCGTCTTTTTTGGCGCTAGCGACAGAAATATCTGAAACGAGAGGTTGTTTGCTCGTCTCATTGTTAGTTGTTTGACTCTGAGAGATTTTGCCCTCAGATAGGTTCTTGTCATCATTCTGCTTGGTATCAATGTTGATAGATGCGTTCTCATGCCTAATGACATCTTCAGGCTTGCTAGGCGCTACGACGGCAACGGGACGCGACTTTTGACTATCAATGGCATCTGGAATGACTGATTTATTTTCTTGTTGATCCGTCTGATCATCGATCACATTGGTTTTCTGATTTGCATACCGCCAAGGTCTTTGCGCTTGGGCGGATGAATCGCCCGTAGACAGGTCATTTGAGGACATCGATCTGGCAAGCTTGAGGCCATTCCCTGTTTAGCCAAATTGCTGGCGATTAACTGCTCTATTCAGCAGAATGCAAAATAACGCAATGGAACATTAATCTTTACCAGCATTTTTATGATTACTCATCCTATTGTCATGGTGAAATGTGAGCTTCTTGTCGGTCAATTGTCTGCATATGAGTTGAAAGGACTCTAGATAGGGAAGGCTAGTCTAATGAAATTTATTGCTGCTTCCTGAGTGGCTCTTCAACTATCACCATTGTGGCTTGATTGAGTACGTGAAATCACTGTTTATATCATTACCTTGAACATCCTCAGTCATGAGATGCGTCTGGTTTTTTACTGTTGTTGTCGATACAATCCTTGCTAATGCAATGAGCTGTCTTTTGCTAAATGTTTGATCGCATTGGTGAGCAAAACGAGCTCATCCGCAGTGCTGGTGATATTTAGACAGGCCCTTAAACAGTTCGGATCGGCCAAATCACGTATCCAGATTCCCTGCTGCCCGAGTTGTTTGACGACCTCTTTCGTTGCAGGCCCATGCGGTAGCGAAAAGCTTACAAGCCCTGCTGGTGGAGGTCCATCCAGCAACAACTCAATGCCTTCAATCTTGTGCAATTCATTCCATAGTTGCGCACTCCAATGACGAATCTGCATCAAACGGTCCGCGGCATTGCCTTCCTCTTCCAACAGCTTCAGGGAACAGCGCAGACCTGCCAGCAAGGGAACACAAGATGTAGCGATTTCAAAGCGCCGACTGTCGCGATGGAAAGGTTCCTCAAGGTCGAGTTGAGCTTTGCTTTCGTCTTTCAAGCTTCTCCAGCCAATAACGGTTGGCTGCGCATCAGCTAAAACGCGCTCAGAGAGAGCCACTCCACCAAGACCTTCTGGTCCGCAGGCCCATTTATGGCCAGTGAAGGCATAGATGTCTGCAGCTGCGGCGGCTTCATCAACAGATATTTGCCCAAAACTCTGAGCAGCATCCACCAGCAGAAATGGTTGCTGGGGATGGTGATTGAGGGCTGCGGCGACCTCTGTGATGGGCATGGTTTGGCCTGTGTTCCAAAGCAGATGTGAAAGAACCACCAGGCGTGTTTGAGGTGTGAGTGTTTGCTCTAGGTTCTCAAGAACTGCTCTATTGCATGCCGTTTGATCGTCATAGCCGTGGCGTAAATGCTTGACAGGCAGAATGTCGATGGCGAGTTGCTGACGACGTGCCAGTTCAACGCAAGCGTGCACGATCCCTGGATGTTCACAGTCGCTGATTAGCAGTCGATCACCAGCTGAAAACGGCAATCCCCATAGAGGCAATACGCAGCCTGTGGTCACGTTCTCTGTAAGAACGAGGCGATGCAGAGCTACTCCACAAAACTGAGCAAGTTGGCGGCGCGTGGTGTGAATCTCTTGAGATAAATAAGGCCATACATCGTTGGTAAATGGTCCCAGCTCCTGAATACGTTGCCAACTTGCTGTGATCGCATCCAGTGATGGCGTTGGCAGAGGCCCTTGGCCGCCATAGTTGAAGTAGGTCTTGTTAGCGAGTGCAGGGCAGAGATCTCTAAGCATTGCTAGATGCGTTTTGGAACGGGAGTGGGTGCAGGTGTCGTTGGAGCTCTAATCGGCAAGAAGGAGGTGATCAAATCTCTCAGAATCAGAAACGAAGCAATTGTGCCTTTTGCCTAACCATAAGAGAAAGGCTTGAACCAGTTGAATTGATGAATTTGTTGTTTTCAGATTGAACCTGCGGGGGCTTTTGTTGATTGAAGCATTCTGCCCAATGACATAGACAAACGTCTCAAATGGCTTTGATGAACGTCATTTGAGGTGTTAAAAATTATTCAGCTTCTTTGGCTAAAGTTGCACATCTACCCAAGTCTTTGAGAGGATTGGGACGAATAATTCCCAATAGGGTTAGTTAGGCATGCAATTCCTGATAGTTTTTATCTGCATCATTATTTTTCTTTTGGTGCTTCTGGCGATGATGTTTAATTCTTTGGTTGCCAAGAAAAACCTTG
>CATBLW010000320.1 GCA_949486985.1 Prochlorococcus marinus str. MIT 9215 | reverse complement strand
GCAAATTCAAATTCGTGAATTCAGATTCAACGGCGTGAATCAGGGCAAAGATCTCACGTGATCACGTTCAAAGCCGTGCTCCTTCAACTCACGGGTAAGTCCTTCCTTGTCCGTGACGCGATCGACGAAAAGCACGCCATTGAGATGATCCATCTCATGCTGAATGCAGCGAGCCATTAGACCATCAGCCTTCATCTTTTTTGGTCGCCCCATTTCATCGCGATAGCTAAGAACAATCGCAGAAGGCCTCACCACATCGAGATAAACACCAGGGATACTCAGGCAACCTTCTTCATAGGTTTCAACGCTGGCACTCGAGCTATTGATCTGAGGATTAATCAACACCAAAGGCGGCGTACTTGGATTTTCCAAGTCGATATCAATCACCAAAAGCTGTTGGTGAATACCGACCTGTGGTGCCGCCAGACCAATGCCTTTTGCCGTATACATGCTACGCAGCATGTCCCTGGTCAACTCCCTCACCGACTCATCAACCTTGCTGATCCTGCGCGCAGGCTGACGCAATACACGATTACCGAGAGTATGAATTTCAAAAGGCGACGTCTCAAGCGGTTCCTTAGAAACAGCAATGACTGCCTTGGTCTTTTCGACCGAGCGCGCCAACTGAGCGAAGCTTCCAGCCAAGGGAACGTTTGAGGATTAATCACTTGAGTTTAGGCAACCCCACCGAGCCCTTGAATCCCACCCCGATGAACGAAAAAGGGAGTGCGCAGCCAAGCCCAACCGAAAACCATCAGCCTCTATCGGCCCAACTCGCTCTTGGGCAAGGCCTTTCCATCAAGGAGCCATGCCTAATTGATGATTGGGTTCTGTGGTTAGAGCAACGCCCCCAAGAGAAGGGGCGAACCACCCTGATGATTCGTCCATGGGGTCGTCCCGACCTCACCGCCCAAGAACTCACTCCTGCCCCAGCAAACCTGCGCAGCAGGGTTCACGATTACGGCGGAGGTCTACTGGCAACGGCCAGCGAAGATAACCAGCTGCTGCTGAGCTGGATCGATGATCAGGCTGGCTGCCTCTGCTATCAGCGCTGGCAGAGCCTTAACCAAACCCAAGCTGAGAACAACGGCAACTGGTTGCAACCGCTTTCTCCAACGATGCAGCTCTCCTGTCCGGGGGCTGCTCCACTGGGCGGTGGGCTGATTGACCTAGCAAGACAACGTTGGCTGGGAGTGATGGAAGCCAATGGGCAGGACTGGCTGGTGAGCTTCTCCCTCAACCTTGAGCATCAGCAACCCAAAGTTGTTCATCAGCCTGCTGATTTTGTTGGCTACCCCAGCCTGAGCCCAGACGGTGAACAGCTGGCTTGGATTGAATGGCAGCAACCATCCATGCCATGGGATTGCAGCCAGCTCTGGTGTGGCAGCTTTGACGAGTCGGGCACGATCAAAACCAAGGTTTGGCTAGCCGGCAACAATCCAGAGCAAGAGAGTTCGGCTTCTGTCTTCCAGCCGTTATGGCTACCAAACGGAGACCTTGTTATCGCCGAAGACAGCAATGGCTGGTGGAATCTGATGGTGACAACGCCATCGACGCAGACCGGCCTGCATCCATCCTGGCGGCGACCATGGCCCATGGCTGCAGAAACGGCCATGCCTCAGTGGGTGTTTGGGATGAGCACCACAACTTGGGATGGAGAAAAGCTGCTGGCTGCTATCTGTGAGAAGGGTTGTTGGCATCTAAGCCGTCTTGCATTGAATGGAGAGATCACCAACATCGATCAACCCTTTAATGATCTAGCAGGCATTCAGGCAAAAGCAGGCCGCGCTGTCGCCATCGCCAGCAACGCGGTCACAGGCTCAGGGCTACTTGAAATCGATCTCAAGCTTGGGAGCTGGCAACACACACCAGCGAGCGAAGCTGTCCTGAAGGCTGCTGAAATCAGCGTGCCCGAACCCTTCTGGTTTGAAGGCTACGGGCAGGAAAAAACTCACGCTTGGTTTTATCCACCACGTCAGGACCATCAAGGCCCAGCGCCTCTGCTTGTTAAAAGTCACAGCGGACCAACCAGCATGGCCCGCCCCGGGCTCAATCTCAGCATCCAGTTTTGGACATCCAGAGGATGGGGTGTTGTGGATGTGAACTATGGAGGCTCGACAGGTTTTGGCCGGGCCTATCGCGAACGCCTACAGGGCGGTTGGGGCGTTGTGGATGTTCAAGACTGCGCCGCCGCCGCACGTGCACTTGTGACCTGCGGTAAAGCAAAAGCAGAGCAAATCGCCATCGAAGGCGGCAGTGCAGGCGGATTCACAACCCTGGCCTGCCTCTGCTTCACAGACGTGTTTCGTGCCGGTGCTTGTCGCTATGGGGTGAGTGACCTCAGCGCCATGGCAGAAGAAACGCATCGCTTTGAAGCCCGTTATCTCGATGGCCTGATCGGTCCCTGGCCAGAAGCGAAGACCACCTACAACGAACGCTCACCACTTCTTCATGCTGAACAGATCAACTGCCCAGTGATTTTTTTTCAAGGCAGCGAAGATAAGGTCGTGCCACGCGAGCAAACCGAACGCATGGCGACAGCCCTTCGAAACAAAGATGTGCCTGTAGACATGCACATCTTCGAAGGCGAAGGTCATGGTTTCCGCGATAGCGTCGTTCTCATTGAAGTGCTCAACTCCACAGAACAGTTCTTCAACCACTTTTTTGAACTAAAACCACGGAATGAATCCAGTGGTTAATGGCATCCAAAGCCTGCTCCACCCCACCGCACTAACCAGCGCCGTCATTGCGTTCAGCCTGCTAGCGCTGCTGCTGAGCCTTGGCAGAGGGCTTGAACCTGCCTTGAACCTTGAGCGACTCGGCATTCCTGCGGCCCTATTGGCTGGCCTGGCTGGCCTGCTGCTCGGTCCATATGGCCCCATACCCCTTTTGCCGCAGAGTGTTACGGACATTTGGACCCAGCTGCCAACACCACTGCTGACCCTCGTCTTCGCGACATTGATGCTTGGGCGTCCACTCCCACGGGCCGCAGGCCTCGTCGAGCCGGTGGCCTCCCAAGCCCTCCTAGGCCTGCTACTTGGCTTTGGCCAATATCTCGTCGGTGGCTTGGTGGTTTTACTTGTCCTGATCCCCATGCTGGGGGTTGATCCACTGATGGGATGTCTGATTGAAGTTGGCTTTGAAGGCGGTCATGGTGCAGCTGCTGCCATGGGCGAAAGCTTTCGTGAACTTGGCTTCCCTGGTGGTCAAGACCTTGGCCTCGCCATGGCCACCGTGGGATTGCTTTCCTCAACCGTCTTGGGAAGTGCTCTGGTTGTACTCGGCCGTTGGCGTGGCTGGCTAGCACCTGTAAATCCCCAAGCCCTTGGGATCACTGGCGCCGATGAAGACCCCAAAGGCTTTGGACAACAACTTCGAGAGCTAGCGAGCAACCTTGCCTTGGCAGGGGCTGCCGTTGGCCTCGGAGTGGTGTTGCTATCAGGACTCAGACTTTTATCCCCATGGTCAGGAGAGTTCTATCGCCAAGTCATCCATGTGTTCCCGGTCTTTCCTTTAGCCCTAGGAGGGTCATTGCTGATCAGGTTTGTTTTAGAGAAATCGGGCAAAACTCAGTGGGCCTCACAAATTTTGCAACGGGAAATTGGCACGTTGGCCACTGATCTACTGATCACCGCAGCCACGGCAAGTCTCAACCTGCCACTGCTTTTGCATGACTGGCTACCCCTCACCATTCTTTCCGTAACAGGCTTGGCCTGGAATCTTTTTGGGATGCTGGTCTTGGCGCCACTCAGTTTGAGAGAGGAATGGTTTGAGCGCTCAATCACAGAGTTTGGCCAAGCCACAGGAGTGGCAGCCAGTGGTCTGTTACTGCTGAGGCTTGCCGATCCCCGCAATCTCACCAATGCACTTCAGGTGTTCTCCATCAAGCAACTGCTACTCCAGCCAGTGCTCTCAGGAGGGATCATTACCGTGATCGCGCCACTGGCTGTCAATCGATTAGGGCTGATTGGCTGGACAGAACTTTGCGGGATCCTGACTGGCTTATGGATCACCCTCGCCCTTGTCCTTCGCAACTGGCCTAACAAGACAGTTGCATCAACTGTTCTCCCTCAAAAAGCAGATGGTTGAACGCAATTTCTCTGCAAAACAGTCAATTTCATCTGGTGTGTTGGTGAAGCTCAAGCTGGCACGAGCCGAGCCTGGAATCTTGTAATGACGATGCAGAGGCTGGGTGCAGTGATGGCCGCTTCGAATACAAATGCCTTCCGTATCCAGCAAAGCCCCAATGTCATTGGCATGCAATCCATCCACAGTGAAGGCCGCAAGACAAGCTCGTTCGGGCTGCTGCTCAGGGGTAGGCCCAAGAATCCTCACCCCATCAATGGCTTGCAGGCGATCAAAGAGTTGAGCCGTGAGCTGCTTTTCCCAAGAATGAATGCGATCAAGGCCAAGCTGCTGCAAATAATCAAGAGCGACACCAAAGCCAATGGCTTCTCCAATCGCCGGAGTCCCAGCCTCAAACTTGTAGGGCAAATCAGCCCAAATGCTTTGATCGAGATAGACGTCTTGGATCATTTCGCCACCACCTAAAAAAGGTGGCATGGCCTCCAAAAGCTGCTCGCGAGACCAAAGGAAACCCATCCCTGTTGGACCGCACAATTTATGGGATGAACCCACAAGGAAATCGCAACCAAGCTCGGCAACATTCACAGGCAGATGAGGCAAGCTCTGGGATGCATCCACCAAGCACAAGGCCCCAGCGCGATGGGCAAGCTCCGTCAACTCGGCAATCGGATTGAGGCAACCCAGAACATTGCTCAACTGAACAAGGCTGAGTAAACGTGTTCGATCGGAAATCTTGTTACGTAGATCATCGCAATCAAGCTCACCAGTTTCGGTAAGTCCCACATGCCGAAGCACACAACCAGTTCGACTGGCCAGCAACTGCCAAGGAACAAGGTTGCTGTGATGCTCCATCACACTGACCAGCACCTCATCGCCTTCGCGCAGGTTGGCGTCACCCCAACTACGGGCCACCAGGTTGATCGCCTCCGTGGCATTCCTGGTAAAAACAATTTCCCTGGGGCTGGCCGCAGCGATGAAATCAGCCACCTTCTGCCTTGCCGCTTCAAAGCCCTCAGTGGCGCGTGCACTCAGCTGATGGGCACCACGATGCACATTCGCATTGTCATGGTCGTAGTAATGCTGCAGAGCTTCCAAAACCTGCCGTGGCTTTTGACTTGTCGCCGCATGATCCATGTAGATCAACTGCTCACCAAGGCAAGCTTTCTCAGCCAACAATGGAAAATCTCGCCGAGTCAGATCCGCAAGGTTCACTGAAATCTGACTCTGTTCAGAGCCAACAGACATCGTCATATCCGACTCAGGCCTCATCCAGCAATCGCTCGACAGGTTGCCAATCCTTGGCAGCTGATGGCAAAGAGCTCAGGACGTCATCACAAAATGCCCTCAGCAGAAGTTGGGAGGCCTGAGCAGGTCCTACCCCACGGCTTTGCAAATAAAAGAGCTCCTCTTGCTGAAGCCGACTCACTGTTGCTCCATGGGTGCATTTCACATCATCAGCCACGATCTCAAGTTCTGGCTTGGTGTCGATGCGAGCTTTGTCGGAGAGAAGCAAGCTGCGACTCAACTGAGCCGCCTTGGTGCGCTGGGCTTCACGGGGCACGTCAACCATCCCATTAAAAACACTGCGTCCATTCCCATCTGCAACTGCTTTATGGAGCTGATCCAGAGATCCTTCAGTGCCTTTAAAACAAACCAAAGAATGGGTATCCGCCAACTGATCACCCTGAACAAGCTGAAGCGCGCGCAATTCACTTTCAGCTCCTCCTTCCAATTGAGTTAATTGGGGCTCATGTCGCATCACACCCCAACGGTGAGAAGCACTCACCAGGGTGACCTTGCTAGTGGGCTCTTGCTCCACAGCGAGATGAGACAACAACGCCGCCTGAGTATGGCCAAAAGCAAGCAAGCCATGGTGCAAATGAGCGCCACGCTTGAGCTGAGCTTCAATCACAACACTGTTGAGATTGGAACCTGAACTCATATGAACCTGCAACAACTCAATACTGGCCTTTTCCTCAAGAACCAATAGCAGTCTTGCTGCCATAACTCCCTCATCAGCGCCTGCATCAAACACAAGCTCCACAGGCCTATCCACCACTCCACTGACCCGCAAGCCAATCACCTGTGAGACCAAGGCCTGATTCAGGGCAACTGGCCAATGCTCCTCAGCATTTGTCAACTTCAACGTTTGACCAAGAAGCTGCTGCAGATCAACCTCATTGAGAAATGAAACCCCAGGGGGGAGGCTGCCTTCAGCCTGAGGGCCCTGATCAACCCCAAGCACAAGACGTGTCACCTCAGCGTTCTCATGCGGAGCCTTCGGTTGGGGAAGAGCATCAATCTGTCGAGGCTCAATCTCAACTAGAGAGGCGAGATCACAAAAGCGCCAATGCTCTTGATGCCGATGAGGCGCAGGCATCAAACCAAGGCGTTCACGCCCATCAGCCTGTGATTGAGCAAATCGACCAGCAGGCGCATCAAGTGTTTTCAACAAACGCAGACACCAGT
>CATBLW010000319.1 GCA_949486985.1 Prochlorococcus marinus str. MIT 9215 | reverse complement strand
TCCAGCTGCTCAAGCACCATCAAATCTTGTACCTGACGGCCCAAGGTGATCTCCTGCTCATGCGATAGCAGCGGCACACGGCCGATATCCCTTAGGTACGAACGCACCAGGTCGACATCTGAAAGCGCCGCCAGCGGAGCCATGAGGAATATCGAAACAAATTGGTTTCCTAACTTACCACCGCGGAAAGAGTTTGGAACCATGCTCTTTGAGGGGCTTCAAAGAAGGGCAGAATTGGGATAGCTGGAGCATCCGCGGTGATCGCTTCATAAGCCAAACCACCAGCGGCATGACGCAACATCGGCTACAAAAGCTCATTTCCAAAGCAGGGATCTGTTCCCGGCGGAAGGCCGAGGAACTACTGATTCAAGAACGGGTCACAGTCAATGGTCGATTAGCAAAATTGGGAGATCAGGCCGATCCAGCACATGACAACATCTCAATCGACGGTGTTGCCATCAGCCAGAACACTTCAACGAGAGTGCTTCTGCTCAATAAGCCCGTTGGTGTGATTACGAGCTGCCATGATCCACAAGGTCGACCAACAGTTTTAAGTCTGTTACCAGAAGATCTACGCAAAGGCCTGCACCCAGTGGGACGACTCGATGCCAACAGTCGAGGCGCATTGCTAATCACCAACAATGGCGATCTAACACTCCAGTTAACCCATCCTCGCTATGCGCACACCAAGACCTATCGCGTCTGGGTAAGGGGGCAGCCCACAGATTCAACTCTTGCAGATTGGCGTTCGGGGGTCATGCTGGACGGACAAATCACCAAAAACGCACAGGTAGAGCTGCTAGAGACAACCTCAGACAGCAGTCTGCTGAAAATTGTTCTTCGGGAAGGTCGCAACCGCCAGATCCGACGTACAGCAGAACAGCTCGGACACCACGTCCTTGATCTTCAGCGCACAGCCATTGCAGACCTTGAACTCAAAGCGCTAGCTGAGGGCCATTGGCGTGAACTAAGAGATAAAGAATGGCAAAACATGTTTAAACAGGCGAAGATGTAGGCTTCATTTCATTGAACACAAGCCATAAAAGAAAGGCATGCAATCAAAACAGCTACGACTCTTTTACTTATTTTCTTACTAACGCAAAACATCAACCAACATGAATCAACTAAAGATTAAAGCTCCAACAACAATCAATTGCAAACAGAGAGAAAGGGAAAACAACCATGAACGATGAACAGCCATGAATAATGAACAACCATGAATGACGAACAGCCTTGAACAATGAATAGCCTTGAAGGAGAAACAAAATTGAAATTAAAGCTTCCTTGGCGGCGATCAAAATCTGAACTCGCAAAAGATGCTAATCAGAAGAAACTATTTCAAAATTCACTTTTAGAGGCTGGTTGCACGTTACGAAAACGCCGAGAAGAACTGGGCATAAGCCTGCGTGATCTCGCAAGGGAAACACTCATCACAACAGCCGTCCTTGAAGCCATCGAACGCGGCTGGGTTGAGCGGCTACCAGAACCCGCATACCTATGCACCATGCTGCTGAAGCTTGAAGAACAACTCAAACTTCCTGCTGGCAGCCTCAATGGAGCACTAGCAGAAAGCAAAAACAACGATCAAGCACAATCAAAATCAGGGTCAAGTCGTTTCACGCCAGGAAGCATCGATGTGTTTACGACCTGGCAAGGAAGCATCATCTATGCCGTCGTGATGCTCAGCAGCCTATTTGCGCTCAACCTCCAGCAAAAGCGACTTGCCGAACTCAATAGCCAAACCTTAGTACCAATCACAGCAGACACTCAATCAATAGACAATCAAGAAGGAGAAACAATTAACGATCCTGCGCTAGCTGGATTAAGACCCCTCCAAACAGCAAAAAAAAGATCCAACAAACAATGGCTTTATTCGCAACTCAACCAACAACAGCCAAGCCCAACAGGACTACTCGAGATCAATCTAAGCCAACCAAAGACACTGAAAATCAATAGTGGCAACGATGCCAAAACTCATCTCACCGCAACCAAGGGATTACTAAGACTAGAG
>CATBLW010000318.1 GCA_949486985.1 Prochlorococcus marinus str. MIT 9215 | reverse complement strand
CATGCCATTCAAGGCATCGGAGCTGGTTTTATTCCTAGTGTTCTCGACATGTCGCTGATCAATGAGGTTGTGCCTGTTAGTGATCAAGAGGCGATGGAGATGGGGCGAAGATTGGCCAGGGAGGAAGGTTTACTGAGCGGGGTGAGCAGTGGTGCAGCCGTAGCCGCTGCATTGAAGCTGGGAGCACGCAAAGAAATGGCAGGGAAGCGCCTTGTGGTTGTTTTGGCCAGTTTTGGAGAGCGTTATCTCTCCACTCCTATGTTCAGCTCTGCCTCCACGATCCCGCCAAGACGTGATGGTCAACTTTGAGTGCTTGAGGATGCCTGGTGTTGATGGCTAGAGATCCTTATCAGGTGTTGGGAGTCAGCTCCAATGCCAGCTCTGCAGAGATCAAGGCCGCTTATCGGCAGTTGGTTAAACGCCATCACCCCGATGCAGGTGGCGACGATGAAGGCATCCTTGTCCTTAATGCTGCCTGGGAGGTGTTGGGTGATGCTGAGCAGCGCAGGGCTTATGACAGCAGTAGAAATCAGGCAACGGCTGTTGCTGAAGAAGCTCATAAGCGAGGCATGCGCAATGCCAGGGCTACGGCCGCGGCAAGGGCGGCCCAAGGTCAAGGTGCGGCGGCTGATGATGCCCTTGCTCATTGGCTTCATGATGTGTATGCACCGATTGATCGCTTGTTAGGCAAGGTGATCAATCCTTTCCCGGAGCAGTTTCGGGCCCTCTCTGCTGACCCTTACGACGATGCTCTGATGGAGACCTTCTGCGCTTATTTGGAGCAAAGTCGCAGCCGATTGGAGAAGGTCAATCTGCTGTATCGATCATTGCCAATTCCAAGCTCTGCCCAGGGATTTGGCTTAAGTGTTTATCACTGTCTTTCGCAAGTGGAGGATGCCATCTCTGAACTGGAGCGCTACACGATGGGCTATGTGGATAGCTATCTCCACGACGGCCGTGAGATGTTGCGAGAAGCCAAGAAGCGACGTACACGTCTACAAGAGGAACGTCGTCGCTTGGACATCTACTGACGTCTACTTCTCGTTAGCAAGAGTGGTTTAGGAGCAAGCCTCAAGTTGATCAACCCTCAGCCATAAGTCAGGCACGGGAAGACGCCAGCGCACTTGGCCATACTCTCCTTTGATGGCGAGCAGCTCACCTGGTCCTTCAAAAATGTAGTCCGGTGGCGAGGGGTCACTGGCTGCTGCTTCCACGCTGGACTTGTAGGCATTGCGGTTGACGCGAACCAAAGCACCTTTTTTGAGTGCTGCTGGCGCCTTGGCGGGTGTCGCTGCTGGTGCCGCTGTTTTTGCGTCCTCTGGTGATGCAACGTTGTCAGCCATCAAGCTTCTTTTCTCTGGCCATCAGGCTAGAACCTCTTCAAGATCAACTGCATTTTTAATTGGGCCATTCTCTTGCTCTCTACTTGCTGGCCTTTGGCGGTCTCTTGCTCGTAGCTGTGCTCCTTGATGATTTGGCAGCGCGGGTTCGTGTCCCCGGAATCTTGATGGTTCTGGTCCTTGGCCTGTTAATCGACAACAAAATCCAGGTCTCGGCGCAAGCTCAATCATCGTTACTGTCTTTGTCTCACGCTGAGCAGATCACCCAAGCAGCACTGGTGTTGGTGTTGTTTTTTGGTGGCCTCACCACCAATTGGGTGGAAGTGAGGGCTGTCATTAAGCCGGCCGTGAGATTGGCGACTTTGGGTGCCTTGCTTACGGCGCT
>CATBLW010000317.1 GCA_949486985.1 Prochlorococcus marinus str. MIT 9215 | reverse complement strand
TTGGAAACCTTGGCAGCAGCGTTGGGTGAGGATCCGGCCACGCTGGAAGCTGTGGTTGAACCCTTCCTTTTGCAGCTGGGCTTTTTGCAGCGCACGCCCCGTGGACGGGTGGTGACCTCTGCAGGTCGACGTCATTTGGGCTGGAGCGAGCAGCCATGAGCGATCGGAATGCAATGAAAACCTTTTGGAATCGATTGCCGGGGCTTCTTTTGCTGGTTGTCTTGTTGACCATGCACCCTCTCATCGGAGCAGCAACACCAGCGCTTCAGCCTCTTTTTCAACAGGCGCTTGAGGCCTCCAAGCAGGGCGATTTCAGCGCAGCCTTACCGCTTTGGAATCAGTTCCTGGAGCTTGCGCCCGAGGATCCTGCGGCATGGAGCAATCGCGGCAATGTGCGGTTGATTTTGGGTGATCCGAAGGGAGCGATCGCTGATCAGACAAGGGCTATGGAATTGGCTCCAGCAGAGCTCGACCCTCATCTCAATCGTGGCATTGCAGAGGAGGCACTACAGGATTGGCAGCAAGCCGCTGAGGATTACAACTGGGTTCTTGATCGTGATGCTGCTAATTCCTCGGCTCTTTATAACCTCGGCAATGTTCTTGGCTCTCAGGGCGATTGGTCGCAGGCTGAATCCCTATTCAGCAAGGCTTCCGAAGCCCTGCCAGGTTTTGTTATGGCCCGTTCTAGCCAGGCATTAGCTGCTTATCAGTTGGGTGAATTGGATGCAGCTAAAAAGGACTTGCGCAAGTTGATTCTTCGTTATCCGATGCTGGCTGATGCGCGGGCGGCGATGAGCGCGTTGTTGTGGCGTCAGGGATCGTATGGCGAAGCCGAAAGCCATTGGGCCGCTGCCGCTGGCCTCGACAATCGCTATCGCCAAAGCGATTGGCTGTTGAAGGTGCGTCGTTGGCCACCACAACCAACTGCTGATTTGATGACCTTTTTGGCTCTGGAGAGTTCATGACGCGTCTATTGGATTGGACGGAGCGTCTTGAGCAGTTCATGCCTGAGCTGTTGGAACTACGACGTCATTTGCATGCGCATCCTGAGTTGAGTGGTGAAGAACATCAGACAGCGGCTCTTGTTGCTGGTGAATTGCGTCGTGATGGTTGGCGGGTGCGCGAAGGCGTTGGTCGCACTGGTGTTGTGGCTGAGCTTGGCCCCACTAGTGGTCCTTTTGTTGGGCTACGGGTCGATATGGATGCTTTGCCTATCGAGGAAGCCACAGGGCTTGCTTATGCATCAAAAAGACAGGGCGTCATGCATGCCTGTGGCCATGATTTACACACCTGCATTGGTCTTGGTGTTGCCCGCTTGCTGGCCTTTGAGCCGTCATTGCCGACAGGGGTCAAGCTGTTGTTTCAGCCTGCAGAAGAGCTTGCTGAAGGTGCACGCTGGATGCGAAACGATGGGGCGACTGAAGGGGTTGAAGCGCTCTTTGGGGTGCATGTCTGCCCCGCATTACCCGCGGGCAGTATCGGAGTGCGAAGTGGTTGCTTGACTGCAGCAGCAGGGGAATTGGAGATTGAGGTGATTGGTGAAGCTGGGCATGGGGCCCGGCCACATCAGTCTGTGGATGCCATCTGGACTGCCGCTCGTGTGGTCACAGGCTTGCAGGAATCGATTAGCCGTCGTCTCGATGCGTTGGATCCCGTGGTGGTGAGTTTTGGCAAGATCGAGGGTGGCAGGGCTTTCAATGTCATTGCTGATCGCGTCAGGCTGCTGGGAACGGTTCGTTGTTTGGATGCTGCTTTGCATGACAGATTGCCGGAGTGGATAGAAGAGACTGTTCAGGCGATCTGCCGCAGTGGCGGCGCTGAGGCGGTGGTCCGTTATCGCTGCATTACGCCGCCAGTCTTTAATGATTCCAAGCTCACCTCTTTGCTGGAACACTCCGCTCTGACTCGGCTGCAAGATGAGCGGGTGCAGAGGCTAGACAAGCCCTCCCTAGGGGCTGAAGACTTCGCTGAACTGTTGCAGGAGGGTGTTAAAGGAACGATGTTTCGCCTTGGGGTCGCAGGTCCCAATGGTTGTGCTCCTTTGCACAATGGCCAGTTTTGCCCTGTTGAGAGCAGTCTGGGAGTCGGTGTTGAGGTGCTGATGGCGACAATGTTGGCTTGGATGGACGAACGATCTGCATTGGCTTCAGAACAGCAATGAAACGATTGGGTCGCCCTTGGCTATCGCTTGCCCCTCCTTTGTTGATTCTGTTGGCGATCTTGGCCTTATTTCAACGACAGGGCAGTGATGGCTTGCAATCACTGCCTGCATTCTTGGTGGGTGCAGGTTTGATTGTTCATAGTGCTGTTGGCCGCCGTCGCCGTCGCCGTCAGCTTTTGTTGGCTCTGCGCGGTAGTGATTCGGAGGAGAGTTAACCGGAGAGACAGTTAACTGGAGAGACAGTTGAAAGAGATTGATCAC
>CATBLW010000316.1 GCA_949486985.1 Prochlorococcus marinus str. MIT 9215 | reverse complement strand
AAGGAGATTCACCCGGAACTTGGTGATTTGGATGCTTTTAAAGGTTTCCTATCGGCTGCGCATGGACATGGAATCAAGGTGATTCTGGATTTGGTGTTGAATCACACCAGCCATTTGCATACTTGGTTTCAACGGGCTCGTTGGGCTCCAAAGGGGAGCGCGGAACGCGATTTTTACGTTTGGAGCGACGACCCCAATCGTTACGCAGAGGCGCCGGTGTTGTTCCGGGCTTTTGAGTCTTCCAACTGGGAGTGGGATGAGGTTGCCGAGGAGTACTACCTGCATCGCTTCTTAAGGCATCAGCCCGATCTCAACTATGAGAACCCGTTGGTTCAAGAAGAAATGCTCGGAGTCGTTGATTTCTGGCTGGAGCTGGGTGTTGATGGGTTTCGTCTGGATGCCGTGCCCTTTCTTTTTGAAGCAGAGGGTGGTCGTTGTGAAGGTTTGCCAGAAACCCATGACTTCTTGAAAACCTTGCGAAAGCGCGTTGATGCTCATGGTCGCGACGTCTTGTTACTTGCGGAAGCCATTCAGCCGATCAATGAGACGGCTCCTTATTTGTCGGACGATGAGCTGCATGGTGCCTTTAACTTCGCCCTGACGGCTCATTTGTTTGCTGCGGTGGCAAGTGGCAGCGTCAAAAAGCTGCGTGAGTGTCTCCAGGCAGCGAAACAGGCTGAGCCTGATATGTCCAGTTGGGCGCTGCCTTTACGCAATCACGATGAGCTCTGGCTAGGGGATGGTCATCTAGTCCCGGAAGATGTCATTCAGACCATTCGTGCTGGGCTGCAACAGGGACAGGGACATTGGCTCAATTGGGGCATTAACAGGCGTCTTGCCCCATTGCTTAATGGCGACCCTCTGCCAAACCGCTTGTTGCATGGCTTGCTCTACAGCTTGCCGGGGATGCCTTGTATTTATTACGGAGATGAGTTGGGGATGGGTGATTGGCCTGGATTGCGGGATCGGGATCCAAATCGCACTCCGATGGCCTGGTCTTCAGCCGCTCCAAATGGCGGCTTTTCCACCGCACCTGACCCCTTGTTGGTGCTGCCACCAATCACGGCTCCAGGCTTCGACTACCGGGTGGTCAATGTTGAGGTGCAGCGAAAGCTATCCGGCTCATTGCTGGAGTGGCACCGTCGCATGCTCACCTGCCGACATCTTCTTCCCGCACTTCGCTGTGGAGATTTTGAGCTTTTGGAAACGACTCACCCCAGCGTGATTGCCTATTCACGTTGTAGTGACGCGATGACGGTGGTCGTCGCCGCTAACTTGTCTTCTGTTGGCGCCTCTGTGCACCTTGATCTAAGTCGTTGGCAGGGCAAACGCACTCGCGAGGTCCTCTGGGGCTGCGAATTCCCAGTTGCTAACCAAGACTGGTTTGTTTACCTCTCTGCTTACGGCTTTAGTTGGTGGTTGATTGGTGAAGTAGCAGATCCTGTTCCTGCTGTTGAGGAGCAGGAGAGTCGTTCGTCGTGATTATCTCAATGCTCGAGGTCCAGCTTGCCTTCAGGTAGATCGGCCTTGAGCAGATGCTCTTGAACCATTGGCAGCAGCCGTTGCGCTTCTGCTAAGTCGATCATGGCCAGCCTGCAGCGGCGAGCGAGAACATCCGTTGGTGTCATTGCATGCTCTTGATGGATGGCGTGGTCAATTTCGGCTTCGCAAAGTGGGATCACCTCGCTCAGAGGCGTTCGATGATTGACATCACTGGTGCTCACCAGGTTCGCCGCCTCCAGGCCATAACTGGCTTGAAGATGGTCGATCTGGCGATCTCTTAAGGGCGTATCTGGAAGTAGCTGTTGCAGTTCCATTTTTTGTTTGCGAAGCAATCCGCTGGTTGCGGTT
>CATBLW010000315.1 GCA_949486985.1 Prochlorococcus marinus str. MIT 9215 | reverse complement strand
TGAACGTCCCATGGCGGGTTAAGCGAACGGCAGAAGGAGGAATGAAATCAAGAATCTCGTCCGCCTCTACTGCGTTTGGAGGTGCGGCGACGTTTGCGGATAACTAACCGGTTGCTGGGCTTATTCCGCTTCCGGGTCTTGAGACCAAGAGCGGGTTTACCCCAGGGTGTGACCGGACCGGCGCGGCCGATCGGTGCACGACCCTCACCACCACCGTGGGGGTGGTCGCAGGGGTTCATGACACTGCCTCGAACCTGAGGGCGACGCCCTAGCCAACGACGTCGACCAGCTTTGCCAAGACTGGTGTTGCGAATTTCAGCGTTGCCGACTTCGCCAAGAGTGGCGTAGCACTCTTTGCGAACCAGACGTACTTCTGTGGAAGGCAGTTTTAGAGCGACGTAGTCGCCTTCTTTTGCCATGACCTGGGCACTAGCTCCAGCTGTGCGGACCATCTGGCCACCGCGGCCGGCATAGAGCTCAACGTTGTGAACACTGGAGCCGAGGGGGATGGAAGAGAGGGGCAGGGCATTGCCGGTCTCAATCGGTGAATTGGGACCAGAAATAACCTCTTGACCCACCACGATCCCTGCTGGGGCAAGGATGTAGCGCTTCTCTCCATCGGTGTAGTACAGCAAGGCCAGCCTGGCGTTGCGATGGGGGTCGTAGTGGATCGCAGCAACTTTTGCTGGGATGTCGTACTTGTTGCGGCGGAAATCGACAAGCCTGTAGGCGCGCTTGTGACCACCACCACGATGGCGGCAAGTGATCACACCGCGGTTGTTTCTGCCTTTGCGGCGGTGCTTGGCGACGACCAGGGATTTTTCAGGCTTGCGGCCGGTGACTTCACTGAAGTCAGTCACCACCCGGGTGCGGGTTCCTGGTGTGTATGGACGGAAGGTACGGATTGCCATGTCGTTTCAGATCCCTCAGGACTCAGGGAAGAGTTGGATCGTGTTGCCCTCAGCAAGCCGCACCATGGCTTTCTTCACTTGGGCACGCTTGCCAGCGAAGCGACCCACCCGACGGCTACGACGTGGTGGATTCATGGTGCTGATGCCGATCACACGAACATCGAAGAGCTTTTCGACGGCTGCTTTGATATCAGGCTTGGTGGCGCGATGGTCCACCTCAAAGGTGTACTGGTTGAGTTCCAGGGCACTGGTTGCTTTTTCTGTAATCAGCGGACGGCGGATTACATCGGCCAGTCGACCTTCAAAACGTTCACTCATCTCCGTAAACCTCCTGAATCGTTGCGAGAGCTTCCTCACCCAGCACCAAGGAGTTGGCGTTGAGCAAATCGAAGACGTTGAGTTGATCGGCGGCGATCAGCTTTACCTTCTCGAGATTGCGTACGGAACGTCGCACGACATCCGAGGGGGTGGAAAGAATGATCAGAACCTTTGAATCTGAGTTGATTCCAAGTCGCCCGATCAGATCGGTGATCTCTTTGGTCTTGGGCACCTCAAGCTTGCTGCCGAAGTCTTTAACCACAACAACATCGCTAAAACGCGCCATCAGAGCGGTGCGTAAGGCAAGCCGCCGCTCCTTGCGGTTCATGGTCAGGTTGTAGCTACGAGGCTTCGGACCAAAGACGATGCCGCCGCCTGGTCTTAAGGGAGTTCTGATTGAACCTTGGCGTGCCCGACCTGTTCCTTTTTGCTTGTAAGGCTTGCGACCACCACCGCGGACTTCTGCCCGGGTGAGGGTGCTTGCTGTTCCTTGACGGCTGTGAGCCTGCTGCCGAAGTACAGCACGGTGCATCAAATCAACCGCTGTGGAGTCCTTGGCAACGGTGAGGTCAAGACTTGCCTTGCCTGTCTCTTTGCCTTGCCAGTCGCGAACAATGCAATTGGCCATTACTTAGCTCCTCCTTTGGCAGGCTTGTTGCCCACGCGATTGGCGGGCCGGATATTCAGCAGTGAGCCGGGCTTGCCTGGAACGGAACCCTTAATCACCAGAAGGTTCTGCTCACTATCGATTTTGAGGATGGTGAGCCCACGCGTGGTGATTTGTTTGCCGCCGTAACGGCCAGCCATGCGTTTGCCTGGATAAACCCGTCCCGGGGTTGTACCGGCACCCGTGGATCCTGGCTCGCGGTGATTTTTTGAACCGTGGGTCATCGGACCACGGGTGAAACCATGACGCTTTTGATAACCAGCGAAGCCTCGACCCATGCTTTGGCCGCTGACGTCCACTTTTTGGCCAGCTTCAAAGCTGCCGACAGTGATCGCAGCGCCAAGCTCAAGGCCGTCAATACCTTCGACTCTGTATTCACGAAGATGCTTCAGCAGTTCTTCGCCAGATTTCGAGAGGTGGCCTTTGGATGGCTTGTTGATTAGCTTTTCGCGGGTTTCGCCAAAGCCAATCTGTACAGCGGCATAGCCGTCGCTGCTGGATGATTTGAGTTGGGTGATGCGGCAGGGGCCCGCCTCGATCAAGGTGACCGGGACGGCTCTGCCTTGCTCGTCGAAGAATTGGGACATGCCCAATTTCTTGCCAAGGATGCCGATGGACATTGGAGGTAAGAACGCCAGCGTGGATAACCTCTGGTCCTGTAAGGCCAAGAGATCGATTGGCAGAGCTGATCGTGAAAGCGCTGTCGAAACCGATGACATGCAAATCCGTCGAAGAACGGAATGATGTGTTGATTTCGGCGTAGGGCTAGCAAATCAGCTGGGCTGGGACTTGGCCGACCTTGTTGAGGTGGTTAGTTTCCCGGCAGGGGGGATAAATCCCTTTCCTGCTCTGGCCTAAGGATCCAGCGCAATCGCTGAACCTGCCTGAACTTCTGGAGGCCCGGCTAGCGGACGGGCGCAGAAAGACAAGCAAACTAAAACTTTACACCACCACAAAACTGCTGTTGAGGTCTTCTCCTGAGCTGCCAGACTTGATTTCTTCGTTTATTTGAAGCCATGCCGCTCTTGCTCTCTGGTCGGGGGTTTCGCCGTGACCTGGATGCTTGCGGCTGTATGGCCATCAACGTTCCTTTGGAAGGTGGAGCGGAAACAAGGTTGCTTCGTCGTTTGAGGGCTGCGGGTTATCGCACCCAGTTGAGCTCTGCGCGTGGTCTTGGCGATCCGGAGGTTTTTCTGTTCCAAACCCATGGAATACGACCTCCCCATCTTGGCCATCATCGAGTGGGCCGTAGTGCTGCAGTCGGAGAGGTTCAGCAGGTGATGCCACAGCTGGCTGAACTGTTGGCTGGTGAAGCGCCTGTGGTGCTTTGGCTGCTTGAGGGACAGGTCTTGTCACGTTCCGAGCTCTTCTCTCTATGTGATCTCTGCCGTCGAGAGCCGCGCTTGCGGGTGGTGGTGGAGATGGGCGGTGCTCGTCAGCTGTCTTGGCAGCCGATGCAAACTCTTCTTGGGGACTGAGATTTATCACCCTGGTTGCCTTAAAGCAGAGCCCTGTTAGCGGTGATCTCGCCCTGGCTCGAGGGGGCTGGGTGAAGTTGATCTGTGGTGCGAGTAATCAAGACTTGCCTGCCATCAGTGATCTCTGTGCGGTTTATGCAGCAGCAGGAGTGCATTGTGTTGATGTTGCGGCTGATGAGGCGGTGGTCAGGGCTGCCCGACAGGGGCTTGATTGGGTGCAATCGCAATGGGGTTATCGCCCTTGGCTGATGGTGAGCGTTAGCGATGGTCAAGACGCTCATTTTCGTAAGGCTTGGTTTGATCCCCAGCGTTGTCCCAGCGATTGTCGACGCCCTTGCCAGAGGGTGTGTCCAGCTGATGCCATCGCTGGAGAAGGAGGCATTCATGCCAGTCGTTGTTATGGCTGTGGTCGTTGTCTGCCGGCCTGCCCTCTAGGCCTTATCGACCTAGAGGATCGCCGGCTTGGTCTTGACGATCTCGCTCCAATGTTGGCCGAATTGCGCCCTGATGCGGTGGAAATTCATACGGCGCCGGGCCGGGCTGAGGCTTTTCAATCAACGATTGCGGCATTGATGGATGTGCAACTGCCTTTGCAGCGACTTGCAGTCAGTTGTGGGCTGGAAGGACATGGCTTAACTGTTCATTCACTTGCGCGTGAGTTATGGCAACGTCACGACTGCTTGCGGCGTTATGGCCAACGGCCGCTCTGGCAGCTTGACGGCCGCCCGATGAGTGGCGATGTGGGAGCGGGAACGGCAAGAGCGGCTGTGGCGCTTTGGCATGGTGTTCGCCACCTTGCTCCCCCTGGCCCTCTTCAGCTTGCCGGAGGCACGAATGACCACACGATTCTGCATCTGCCGGAAAACGACGGACCTGCAGGTGTTGCGTTCGGAGGGATGGCACGCCGCTTGCTTCAACCTTGGTTGCAGGAAGCTCAGGCGAGGGAAATTAGCTTGAGGGATTGGCCGGAAGGTTGGTGTGCGGCCGTTGCGAAGGCGCAGAAGCTGGTTCGTCCATGGTTGTCGCGCTGATCAGAGTCGACAGACTGTGCAAAGCACTTAAAACCTTGGCCTTTGCAAGGTTGTGAATTCTCAGGGCGATGACCCCACAGCGCATCACTGATGACCTGGACAGGCTTCTTGAGCTGTTGCCTTCTGCTGTTCAGCAGGCTCTCGCTGAGCCGCTGCGACGCGAGCAGTTGCTTGAGGTTGTTCTTGATCTCGGCAGGGTTCCTGAAGCTCGATACCCAGGCCGAGCTTTGGCTTTGGGCGATGCCTGTTTGACGCGCTCTGACTTGCAGGCAACTGTTGATCGGTTGGGCCAGTTTGGTGCTGATAACCGTGCCGGCATTGAACGGACTCTTCATCGCATTAGCGCCATTCGCAATCGTCAGCGAGATGTCGTGGGCCTCACATGTCGTGTCGGGAGGGCTGTTTTCGGCACTGTCGCGATGGTGCGAGATCTGCTCGATACCGGTCAGTCGCTGTTGTTGATGGGGCGCCCTGGAGTCGGCAAGACGACAGCGCTGCGTGAGATCGCCAGGGTTCTGGCTGATGACCTACAACGACGCGTCGTTGTGATCGATACCAGCAATGAGATTGCTGGGGATGGTGATATTCCTCACCCTGCGATCGGTCGGGCCCGGCGCATGCAAGTGGCCAGGCCTGAACAGCAGCATCAAGTCATGATCGAAGCGGTGGAAAACCATATGCCTGAAGTCATCGTTATTGATGAGATCGGCACGGAATTGGAGGCTCAAGCTGCGCGCACGATTGCCGAAAGAGGGGTCCAGTTGGTTGGCACTGCTCACGGCAATGCGCTGGCTAATTTGATCAAGAACCCCACCCTTAGTGACTTGGTGGGTGGCATTCAGTCCGTCACCCTCGGTGACGATGAGGCGCGACGTCGGCGCACACAGAAGACAGTGCTTGAGCGAGCAGCTGAGCCGACGTTCCCTTTGGCGGTTGAAATGCACACCCGACATCGCTGGTCGATCCATGCTGATGTTGCTGCAACTGTGGATTTGTTGTTGCGGGGACATTTGCCTCGTGCCCAGGAACGTGAGTTGGCCGCCGATGGATCTGTACGGCGGCTGGATCCTGCCTCGTTGCCATCGCCCTTGCGTAGGCCCGCCTTGGCAGCTGTGCCTTTGCCTGATCCGATGGAGCCTTCTCCGAGACAGCGTTCTCGCGCAGCGGTGCGAGCAGAATCACCATCTGATCCCGAATCGTTAGAGGCTGAATTGCCCAAGGTTTCAGAGCAGCTTGCGCTGCAAGTCCTTTGTTGTGGCATTACTCCTCAACTCGTCAATGAGGCCATTCGTCGCCATGGTTGGCCTGCCCGCTCGGTGGATGATCTCGATCAAGCTGATGTGGTCCTCAGCATTCGTAAGGGATTGGGCCAGCAGCCAGCCTTAAGACGCCAGGCACGTGAGTCCAGGGTGCCGGTCCTTGTGATTAAGTCCGACACCATGCCCCAGGTGGAGCGTGCCTTGGAGCGCTTGTTGGCCCGTCGTTCCGATGGTGGCGATGAGCCAATCGAAACTGCGGCTGATCGAGAGGATTCTTTGGCTGCACTTGAGGAATGCAGATTGGCAGTTGAAAAAGTTGTGGTGCCTCTTGGTCGCCCAGTTGAGTTGCTTCCCCGTAGTGAGAAAGTGCGTGAGATGCAGGCTGATTTGGTGATGCGCTATCGCTTACGTAGTGATGTGTTTGGTCAGGCGGATCAACAGCGATTGAGGGTTTATCCCCCATAAAGATGGCTTGACTGTTGTGGATGGATTGACGAAGGACACTCCTCTATGGGTAACTATGTGCACACCAGTGACATTCCCTTCGTTTGGGTGTCGATCTGGATCAATGGGCCGTCGCCAAGCGGTAAGGCAGCGGGTTTTGGTCTCGCCATTCCTAGGTTCGAATCCTAGCGGCCCAGTTTTTCAAATTTCCGTTGAACTCCCGGCCCCTGTTGGTATTTGATTTCGACGGGGTCATTGTTGATGGCATGGGTGAGTACTGGTGGAGTTCGCGCCAGGCCTGTATGACGTTGGTGGATACGGCTTCCGGTTCGGAGTCGTTGCCTGTCGAGGTTCCTGAAGCCTTTCGCCTGCTGCGCCCCTGTATTCATTACGGATGGGAGATGGTTTTGCTAGCAGCGGAGCTCTTGCGACCAGACAGCCCATTGCGTTTGCAGGGCCCTAGGGCTTATGCGGCGGACTATTCCTTGCGATCTCAGCAGGCATTGGAGGCCTGGGGTTGGCAACCAGCTCAACTCCAGGAATCCTTGGAGCAGGCGCGGCGCAAGGCCGTAGCGGTGGATCGATCAGCATGGTTGGCCCGTCATCGCCCTTTCCCCGGAGTGGTTGAGCGCTTGGCGGGGTTGGCTGCTGAAGGCGTGGATTGGGTTGTTCTCACAACCAAGGGAGCGGCGTTCACTGCTGAACTGCTGTCTTCTCTCCAGCTCTCGCCTAGTGAGCTTTATGGTCATGAGTCTGGGAGCAAGCCAGAGGTGTTGCTGCGCTTGGCTTCGCAACGATTGCTGCGAGGATTTGTCGAGGACCGTCGCGCCACACTCGAGACGGTGCTTGCGACTCCTGGCCTGGCTTCTTTGCCTTGTTATCTGGCGAGCTGGGGATATTTGAAACCTGAAGACAGGCAATCGTTGCCTAGGGGGATTCACTTGCTCGAGCCAGAAGCTTTGGCGTCCCCCTTGGCGAGCTGGCCCTGATTCGTTAGCGTACGCTTGTACTACATGGGACGGTTCGCCGTTTTGGTGGCATTGGACCTTTGTCTGGATGCCAGTCAGTTCTGCTCCAGCGTTTAGGCGCTGTTCAGCCCGCTGGCCGACAGCAACCGCCTGCTTCTTCCTTCTCTATTGATATGTCAGTTGACGTGAAAGCCACTCAATCTTCCAGTTCCAGTGCCCGCCAGTCAGAGGCTCGTTCGGGAGAGCGGGACAAGGCACTCAATTTGGTGCTTGGGCAGATCGAGCGTAATTTTGGCAAGGGGTCGATCATGCGTTTGGGCGATGCCTCTCGCATGAGGGTGGAGACCATCTCCACAGGGGCGCTAACTCTTGATCTTGCTCTTGGTGGTGGCTATCCGAAGGGACGTGTCGTTGAGGTGTACGGCCCGGAGAGTTCTGGTAAAACCACCTTGACTTTGCATGCCATCGCTGAGGTGCAACGCCGTGGTGGTGTCGCGGCTTTTGTGGATGCTGAGCATGCTCTCGATCCTGTTTACGCCGCTTCTCTCGGTGTCGATATTGAGAATCTGTTGGTGTCTCAACCGGATACGGGCGAGATGGCGCTTGAAATTGTTGATCAGTTGGTGCGTTCGGCGGCTGTGGATATCGTCGTCATCGACTCTGTTGCCGCGCTGACTCCCCGTGCAGAAATCGAGGGAGAGATGGGAGATTTGGCTGTGGGTAGCCAGGCGCGTCTGATGAGTCAGGCGATGCGCAAGATCACTGGCAACATCGGCAAATCCGGTTGCACAGTGATTTTCCTCAATCAGTTGCGCCTCAAGATCGGAGTCACTTACGGCAATCCAGAGACGACAACCGGTGGTAACGCTCTCAAGTTCTATGCCTCTGTCAGGCTCGATATCCGTCGCATTCAGACGTTGAAGCGCGGCACTGAGGAATATGGCATTCGTGCCAAGGTGAAGGTGGCGAAGAACAAGGTGGCACCGCCGTTCCGTATCGCTGAATTCGACATTCTTTTTGGCCGCGGGATCAGCACCCTTGGTTGCTTGCTTGATTTGGCTGAGGAAACGGGTGTGGTCATCCGCAAAGGTGCTTGGTACAGCTACGAGGGCGACAACATTGGTCAGGGGCGTGACAACACGATCACTTGGCTTGAACAAAATGCTGAAGCCAGCGATCAGATTGAAGTGTTGGTGCGTCAGAAGCTCACAGAGGGGTCTGAGGTGACGTCTAATTCGATGCGTCCATTAGCGGCGGCAGCCCGCACTGCGGCGACGAAGCCTGCTGTTGCTCAGGAGTCTCAAGCTGCCTGAGAACCAGCAACTGAGTTCATCGTTTGAGTGGGCTAGGGCAGGAGTTCACGGATAACTGAAAGCCCCCTCATTGCAGAGGGCTTTCAGTTATCAGCTTTCTCGTTATCAGGTTTTCCGTTGCAGGGCTTGGGTTACTTGGTTTCGGTTACTTGGTTTGGGTTGCTTGGTGCCGGTTACTTGGTACCGGCGAGGGCCCACCATCCAGCGGCAGGGCCGACGAAGCGCACAACAATCCAGAACACAACCATGCCGATGATGCCGATCCAAGCTCCTCGGCTTGTGATGGCATAAAACTGATCCTTCTGCTTCTCGGTGATCGGAAGCCAGGAGACAACCCTGGGGGAGTTGTCCTTTTTGTTCTTGCTTGTCTTTGGACGTGGAGGCAAGCCTTGGCTGGCTCTGCGGCGGGCTTCTCCCATTCCCTTCCCCATGTGGTGTCGAATGTTCTAAGGCTAGTTAGAAGAATCAGTCAGGCAATAAACGCTGTAATGGTCTCCAGGGCTCGATGCTGCTGAGAACTTGTTCGCCCCAGCATCGTCGCCGTAGTCGACCATCAAGGATCGCGAGTCGTCCGCCGCTTGCTCGGAGCGGGGCGATTGCCGGTGCCATCAGGCAGAGGGCTTCTGGCAATAGAAGCTCGCGGAACCAGTCGCGGCCTCGTTGTTTTAGGGCCTCCACCCTTGCGGCTGTAAGGGGCGATTCCAGGCTGGCAAGAGGCAGCAAGGCGATGATCAATTGCTCGGGCAAGGGGAGTTGATCGTGATGTTGAAGCCACCAGCTCCAGCGACAGCAGACCACACCATTGGATTCGGGAGCAGTGGTTTCATGAACGACTCGGCGACCAAATTCTGCTGCTAATTCACTGGTGAGTTGTCGCCTGAGTTGCTGATCGTCGAGCAAAACCACGCTCAGACCTGAGCGGCCCAGGATCAACCTGCGACTTTGATCGAGGAGATGGTCTGCATAGATTTCGGTGTTAGGCAGTGGTTGGCGCCGCGGTGCAAACAGTGGGATGGGTTCTTGCCATCTGGGTTCGTTTAATGAAGCCACCACGGTTGAGGGAAAACCGGCATCGTCCAACTCGGTGCGTAGGCGAGTGGTTTCAGCTGATCCGGTGAGCAGCAAGGCCGGTTGATCGCGAAGCAGGCCAGGCAGGCTTTTGAGCGGTTCGAGCGGTTGCAGCTGCCATTGCCATTGCAGGAGCTGGTGATCGAGTTCGCCCCAACTTGCCCAGTGTTCATGGTTCGCTTGCAGTAGTGCTGGCCATGGATCTGGCGATGGAGACAACAGTCCCATCAGGTTTTTTAGGGCCAGAATCTCGTTGCCATTGAGCTTGACTTGAGCGTCAACTCGTGTGGCTTGCATAAACAGCCTGCGGCTGATTCTTTCGTGGAGTTCAAGCAGAGCTGCATCTGCAGAAGGATGAGCACGTCTGAGCTGTTCCCAGTCTCTGGGTGCGATGACCATGGTCATCGACTGCCGTAGCCGTTCGCTGAGCAGTTCAGCTTCGGGAATGATTAACTGCCGGTTGCCAAGATTGTTGTTCTGATGGGCTTCTATCAAGCCGTCGATGTTGAGCAACCAAAGTTGATCACCTGTTGGTGGATTGGGGCCTTCCCAGCAGGGGAGCCTGAAGCCTTCTGCCTGCAGTCTTGGCAGCTCAACCTGCAGTAAATGTTGGCGTTGCTGATCCGAGAGGATCAGTGCGGCGCCGTTGGTTTCTAGGCAGAGGGGAACGAGCAGACCCAGCCACCAAACATTCGGGCTGCACGGATCCAATTGGATGAGAGTGTGATCGCGTCGACGCAGGCTTCTGGCGACCAGGCGACTCAGGGTGAGGTGATGAGGCCAGGCTGAAGGAGCCCGCTGGAGCAGGTTCTTGAGTTGCTGATGGGTCAGGGCTTCCAGCATTAGAAAAGCCTAGGGATCGCGATGTTGATCACGACTCCATGTTGACCTCTCGACCAACATGGAGTCAGGGGTGTACATGGAATTGATGAGCCAGCAAAGAAGGTTTTCAGGATCCGTCGGCATTGTGGGCCTGGGGTTGATCGGAGGTTCATTGGGCCTTGATCTGCAGTCGCTTGGCTGGCATGTGCACGGTTTAGTGCATCGTGAAAGCACGGCTGAGCGTGCTCGTGTCAGGGGGCTTGCTGATGAAGTGAGCACGGATCCTCAAGTGCTTGCCAATTGTGAGTTGGTGATCCTTGCCTTGCCATTGGCTCAACTGCTGAGCCCTGAGCCTGCGTTGCTTCACGCTTTGCCGGAAACAGCCGTTGTGACTGATGTTGGTTCCGTCAAAGCACCGGTGTTGAAGGTTTGGAGCCAACTTCACCCTCGCTTTGTGGCCAGCCATCCCATGGCAGGCACTGCTGAAGCGGGAGTGGAAGCTGGGCTGCTAGGGCTGTTTGAGCATCGTCCTTGGGTGGCGACGCCTGATCATCGAACTGACCCTGAGGCTTTGGAGGTGGTGCATCAATTGGCGATGGCTTTAGGCAGCCAATGGCTGACAGCTGATGCAGAGAGTCATGATCAGGCCGTCGCACTGATTTCACACATGCCTGTGCTGGTGAGTGCCGCGTTGCTGCGGGCTGCAGGTGCTCAAAGCGATCCCGCCGTGTTTGATCTCGCCAAAGCACTCGCTTCCACTGGATTTGCCGACACCACAAGAGTTGGTGGTGGCAATCCTCAGCTTGGAACGGCAATGGCAGCCACCAACACCGCAGCGATATTGCGCGGATTACAGGACTACCGCCAGAGCCTGGAGCAGCTCGAAGCGCTTGTTGTTGCAGGCCAATGGTCTGCTTTGCAGGCTGAGTTGGAACGCACCCATGAGCTTCGGCCTGGGTTTTTGGCTGCTTCGGACGGCCTCAAGCCGCAACCTTGAGCTGCTGACCTCGCGTGGCCAGCAGCTGACGACAGGCAATCAACGCTGACATGCTCACCCCTGCTGTTCCCTCGCCTGGGTGGATGGAGTCCCCACAAAGCCATAATCCGCGCATTGGCGTGCGACTGGCTAAGCCAAACGGCCCGAAATTGGCAGGGCTCTGACCGAGGCCACCCACGATTCCCTGGGGCCGCCCCGTCCAGGTGGCAAAACTTCTTGGCGTGGCGAGTTCTTGATGCAGCCAATCTTGAGCAGTGAAATCCAGCCAACGCTCGAGGGTTTGGCGGATCTCTAGTAAGGCCTTCTGTTTGCGTTGTTGATAAGCAGGCTCCTCAAGATTCATCCAGATGGAGGTGGGGGTGAACACGCTGGCAATCAGGCTGGCTTGTCCCAAAGGTGCGCGACCATCGCCGTCCCGACTAATGGAGAGGAATAAGGGGCCTGGCTTCTTGGCGGCTCGTTGCATATGGCCAGGGCAATCCTTGGGGAGCAAGCTCCGCTTGATGGCTCCGTAGAAAACGAGGGCGCCACTTGGCTTCGTTAGTTGCTGCAGTTTTTGTTGGTAAGCCTTGGGCACATCGTCGTCAACTGGGATGAGTTGTTTTAGGCATTGGGGTGGGAGGCTGCAAATCACATCTGTTGCTCTCAAGGTGATCGGATTGCCATTGGCTGTTTTGATGCCAACGCTCCAAGGCCTCCCCTGCTTAGGAACATCGAGGCGTTCCACGCGATGGTTGAGCAAGAGCTGACCACCGTCCCGCTGGATGGCATCGCTTAAGGCTTCGCTGAGTTTTTGCATCGATCCCTGCAGATGCCAGAGGCCGTGAGGTGCCTGGGCCATTTGCAGCACCGTGGCCCCATAGAGGGCCGCCGTTCGATCAGCAGGCTCTTGGGAATAGAGCTTGAGCTGTAGATCCAGGAAGTGTCTTAAGCGTTGATCATCACCACAGCCGCAAAGCCTTAAAAGATCTGCGACTGTGAGCCTGCTGAGTAACCCTGCAGTGATGTTCTCTGGTCTAAGGGCTTGCAATAACTGGCCAAGGTCCCAAAGGCTGCGTGGTTGCACCACAGCATCACGACGTGCAAAGGCCCAGTTGCTGCGATGTAGGTCGGCACATAACGACCAGAAGGAATCACTGCCAGGGAACTGCCGTTGTTGTTCCTCTCGCCAGAGCTCTGGATTGTGCCAGATCTGAATGGGCTCAGAGCCATCGGCAAGATCAACGACGCAACCTGGATCCAGCAGCTCCGCTGCGGGCATTGGCAGATTTAAATGTCTGAACAGACGTTCATGGTTGCCGCCTGATTCAAGGCCGGCCACTTGGGTTGCTCCCACATCGAAGAGGAAGGCTCCGCGCTTGAAACTGCCGGCACAGCCCCCCGGCTGATGGCTGGCTTCTAAAACGGTGACATCAACGCCCTCCTTGGCGAGGAGGGCCGCAGCCGTCAGGCCGGCAATGCCGGCTCCGATCACAATTACCGATTGGTCAGACATCGGGCCATGCTGGCAAGGCAACAGGAAGGTCGAGGCGGAGATGAATCAGCTTTTGAGACAGGGATTGGTTGCAGCGCAAGGACCTCTTGCCGGAGGGGGGATCAAGGATGTGTCTTGCGTCGCCGGCGGATGCATTCATCAGGCTTGGCAGTTACAGCTCGACGATGGACGATCCCTGTTTGCAAAAACTGGCGGGCTGGATGTGCTGGCCATGCTCAGCGTTGAAGCGGAGGGGCTTCGAGCACTAAAGGCATGGGCCGATCCAGAGTTCCTTGAAGTGCCCGAGCCTTTGGCCGTTGAGCAAGTTTGTGGTGAGTCGATATTGCTGTTGCCGTGGTTGGAATTACGAGGGGGAAAAGAGGATGGCTTGGGTCGCGGCTTGGCACTGTTGCATCAGGCCTCTGCCGCTGCGCACCCTGGACGCTTTGGTTGGCAAACAGATGGCTTTATTGGTGCTGGTGCCCAGCCAGGGGGTTGGCGCGAAGGTTGGGGGGATTGCTTTGTGTCGCTGCGTTTAATTCCTCAGCTCAAGCAAGCGAAGCATTGGGGACTGGATCTTGAAGATTGGAAACCGATCTTGTCGAGATTGATCTCTTGGCTGGATCGCCATCAACCGATCCCGAGCATGGTTCACGGTGATCTTTGGAGCGGTAATGCCAGTGTGCTTAGGGATGGTCGGGGGGTCTTGTTGGATCCGGCAATTTGGTGGGCTGATCGGGAAGTAGACCTTGCGATGACGAGGCTTTTTGGTGGCTTCTCGAAAGATTTTTATGCGGCCTACAACGAGGTATGGCCACTTCCAGTTGATTCAATTGAACGGATAGAGATTTACAACCTCTATCACTTGCTAAATCACGCCAATTTGTTTGGCGGTAGCTACAAAAAACAAAGCGAAGCCAGCCTGAGAAGACTGACTTCGCTCATCGGATGAAGCTGGTTTTAGGAGAGGATTCAGCCTAGATATTCTTGGCGCAAGCTTTGAACTTTCTCGACTAGTGAGGTGCGTTTTTCGCTGGTGGTTAGGTTCTGCCAGCTCCACTGACCAACCACGACCAATCCCAGAAGCTCAAGTAAGCCTGGAATGACAGGGAGAAGGTTGATTGTGTCCAAGACACCCTTGATCAAGATTTGGGCAACGATCACTGCAGCAAAGATCCCGAGAACCTTGCCAATGCGACCCATTTGAGTCCAGTCAACTTTGCCTAGGGCTTCGTTAACCTGAGTCAAAATTTCGCTGTAACGCTCAGAGAAGTTGATGCCTTGATCTGTGCCTTCAGCACTCGTGCCCTGGTCTGTATCGGCCTTGGGGCTTTCGTTTGTCTCGGTGATGACGTCGCTCATGAACACGAAACCGATGGCAAAGGATGTGCAGACAGTATCGAAGGGGGCTGGGTTATGCCAGGGCTGTTGGAGTTTGATGGCGATTGCCTGATGGTTCTGCGTCGCAGCCTTTTGGCTTTGGCGCCTCAGGAAGGCTGTGCTCTGTTGCTTGGGGAGCAAGCGCAAGCAGTTGCTTCACCAAATATCAGCCACTGGCGCGTGCGATTGATTTGGCCCTGTTGCAACATTTGGTCCCCTGGGATGGCGAGCCTTTCGGAGGCTTCCGTTGTTTCAGATTGCGCTCGGAAACCTGTGCCTTCAAGGCATTCACGCTTTGCCTTGGATCCGCTTGAACAGATTCAGGCCCAGCGTTGGGCGCGTGAACGCAACTGGCGGGTTCTGGGTAGTGCCCATTCGCATCCTTGCGGTGACGCTGTTCCTTCAATCTTGGACAAGCGATGGGCCGTTGCTTCGTCTTTGATGGTGATCGTCAACGGTTCTGATTGCGTTCGCGCTTGGTGGATGGCCGCTGATCATCCCGCTGAACCTTGTGAGGTGCCTTGTTTGGGAGACTGTTAGCGCAAGGGTTGGCGGCGCTTATTTTTCCAATGCATGCCGATGACAAACGCGATGTGGATCTCAGTCCCGAGGAGTTAGCACGTTTCGCTAGGCATCTGTCATTGCCTGAAGTGGGCATGGCGGGTCAAAAGCGTCTCAAGGCTGCTGCGGTTTTGTGCGTGGGGAGTGGTGGATTGGGTTCGCCACTCTTGCTCTATCTGGCTGCTGC
>CATBLW010000314.1 GCA_949486985.1 Prochlorococcus marinus str. MIT 9215 | reverse complement strand
TTCAGTTGTGGCGATGCTTTGAATGCAGGTCTGGCAATATGCTGGCTTTGAGGTTGCTAGATCTTGAATCTACTGGCTTGAACTATCGGTTCTTTGGCTTATTTCCTGGCTTGACTTATGGTTTTCTATTGTTTGTTGAATTGGCTGGGTAATCGCAAGCCAAATTTGCTTTTCAAGAAAGCTTCATGATTAACGTATTAATATTATTGAGGCTGGTATTTTTATGATATTAATTGATATTAATTGATATTAGTTTTACTCCATCACATCAAGGCAGCGACCGCAAAGGCCTGGGTGGGTTTCTGATTGGCCGATATCCGTTTCGTAGTGCCAGCAACGTTCACATTTGTGCCCACGGGCATGGGCAACTTCGATCGTCGCCAGTTCCGTGTCTTGGCTGGCTAGAACCTCGGCCCATGGTTCGCCCCCTAGCTGCAAGTGGGATACCAGCAGCCAGTCGCGTAAGCCATCCACTTCTGGGTTGCCATGTTGGCTGAGCCAATCAAGGGCGTCTTGTAAGGCTTGACTGCGTGATTCAAGGCGAACCGAAGCTTCCAGGGCTGCTCCCAACTCTTGCTTGCTGCGGCAATCCTCGAGAACGCGGTTCACAGCGCTGCGTAGCTCGCGCAGTTGATCCATCGGCGCCATGAGTGAAGGATCACGCCAGCTGTCTGGAACCGAGGGCCAACCACGACGAAAGACGGAGTCTTCCTCTACGGCATAAGGCAGGTTTTGCCAGATATCTTCCGCCATATGACACAGCACTGGAGCAATCACGCCGGCCAAGCGCTCAATGATCAGAGCCATCACCGTTTGACAGCTGCGACGGCGTTGCTCGGATGGTGCGCTCACATAAAGCCTGTCTTTGGCGATGTCGAGGTAGAAGTTTGAGAGATCCACGACGCAGTAGCTCTGCAGCAATTGAAAGAAGCGGTAGAACTCATGCTTCTCAAAGGCTGTGTTGATCTCATCCATCACCTCCGCTGTGCGTTGCAGCATCCAGCGATCGAGTAGGGGCAACTCCTCTATTGGAATGGCATCACTTGCTGGATCAAAGTCGTGCAGGTTGCCGAGTAGATAGCGAGACGTATTGCGAACTTTGCGATAAACGTCTGAGAGTTGACGAAGAATGCTGGCGCCGATAGGTACATCAGCGGAGTAGTCCACCGAGCTCACCCACAAGCGCAGCACGTCGGCGCCGTAGGGCGGTTCTTGTTTTTGGTTTTTGCCACCATCGATGATGATGGCTGGATCGACAACATTGCCGAGCGATTTGCTCATTTTTCGCCCTTTTTCATCGAGGGCGAAGCCATGGGTGAGCACCCGGCGATAGGGCGCTTGTCCGTTAACGGCGACAGATGTGAGCAGTGAAGATTGGAACCAGCCCCGATGCTGGTCTGAGCCCTCCAGGTAAAGATCGGCGGGGTAGTTGAGGTCTTCTCGTTGGCTAGCAACGGCAGCCCAACTGGAGCCTGAGTCAAACCACACGTCCATGGTGTCGGTGCCTTTTTGCCAGCGCTCGGCTTCGCTTGCATAGGCGGGTGGCAATAACTCGGCTTCGCTGCGTTCCCACCAGACATCGGCGCCATGCTCTGCAATCAGCCCTTTGATATGAGCGAGGGTTTCCTCGTTGAGTAACACTTCGCTGCCTTCGCGTTCGTAGAACACGGGAATCGGCACCCCCCAGGTGCGTTGTCTGGAGATGCACCAGTCACCCCGTTCTCGCACCATCGCTTCGATCCGATTGCGCCCTGAGGCGGGAAGCCACTCAACGCTGTCAATGGCGGCCAAGGCTTGTTCGCGGAAGCCATTGACAGAGGCAAACCATTGTTCGGTGGCCCTGAAGATTGTTGGCTTTTTGGTGCGCCAGTCATAGGGGTAGCGGTGTTCATAAGGCTCTTGCTTGAGCAGAGCACCGGTTTCTTCAAGGGCCGCAATAATGGCGGGGTTGGCATCTTTGAGCACATTCAGACCGGCAAATCGACCGGCCTCGCTGGTCATCGTTCCGGCTTCGTCAACTGGACAAAGCACGGCTAGATCATGCTTGCGGCCGGTGTTGAAATCGTCGACGCCATGACCTGGTGCTGTATGAACAAGTCCTGTCCCTGATTCGGTGGTGATGTAATCGCCGCCAATCACGATTGGGCTTTCTCGATCCATCAATGGATGCCGGTAGCTCAGTCCGCTAAGCAGGGCTCCTTTGACCGTGGCGCTAGGGGTCAAGGCAAGTTCAAGGGTGTCGCGCAAGCTCGGCAGCAGTTCGGCTGCAACGAGTAGATGGCGACCATTGCCGTCTGCGGCAACGGCATAGTCGAGGCGTTCATTCACAGAGACAGCCAAGTTGGCTGGCAGGGTCCAGGGTGTGGTGGTCCAGATGGCGACTTGCAGCGCTTGGCCGAGCTCGCTCGCGCTGATGGGCAGCTCCAGCCCCTGCTCGTGGAGGGATGTGCGTAAAGCCTCGGGCAGGCTGACGGCAGGGAAAGCCGCATAAACGCTGGGGCTGGTGTGGCTATCGGGATATTCCAGTTCGGCTTCGGCTAGTGCCGTGCGTGAGCTTGGGCTCCAATGCACGGGCTTGAGGCCCCGATAGATGTGCCCCTTTTCAAACATCGTCCCGAAAACCTGGATTTGGGCGGCTTCGTATTCCTTCTGAAGCGTGAGATAAGGCTGATCCCAGTCGGCCCATATGCCCCAGCGCTGAAAGCCAGCCATTTGGCTTTCAACTTGCTTTTTGGCATAGGCCGCTGCTTTCTTGCGCAACTTCACTGGCGTGAGGGCTTGTCGCTGCTCCTGGTCGAGGTTCTGCAGCACTTTGAGTTCGATTGGTAGACCGTGGCAGTCCCAGCCAGGCACAAAGCGCACCTTGCTGCCACGCAGCATTTGATGCTTGTTGATGATGTCCTTGAGAACTTTGTTGAGGGCATGGCCCATGTGAAGGGCGCCATTGGCATAGGGCGGCCCGTCATGGAGGGTGAAGCTGGCGCCCTGGTTGTCGAGGCCAAGTTGCAGGTCAATGCCGTGCTGTTTCCAGAAATCCTGTAACTCGGGCTCGCGTTGTTTTGCATTGGCACGCATGCCAAAGCTCGTTTGCAGAAGGTTGAGCGTGTCTTTGTAAGAACGACGGTTGTCACCGTCTTGGCCCTTTTTATCGGTCACGCTGTCGCTGCTAGAGGAGGGATTATCAGTTGATGGTTGCTCTGATTTAGGAGACGCTTCGGCTTGCGTTGGCTTTACAGCACTTTCTTCTGTATCGGAGTCAGTTCCTGCGGCGCTTTCTGCCGGGCTCTCAGTCTTGTTGAAAGGGGAGTCCTGGCTAGGTCCCTCGCCTGAAGATGGGTTGGCAGCAGGATCAATCTCGGGTTGCGCTTCAGAAGATTTGATCTCAGGTGATTTGAGCCCAGAAGATTCCAACCGAGAAGATTCCAACCCAGGAGATTCGCTCCCAGCGGATTCGCTGGGGGCAGGATTGTCTTGCGAAGGCTCAACGTCAGTTAGGCCAGCCGAATCCAGTTCAACCGAATCCAGCTCAGTCACATCCAGCTCAGTCGCATTTAGAGCGTCCGAATCCAGATCGGCTGACGAGATATCTGTTCGGGCAGGATCAATTGGGGCAGGTTCAACCGCTGGAGGATCAATCGCGGAAGAATCAGCGGCTGAAGCACTAGTAGGGCTAGAAGGTTCAGCGCTAGGAGGATCAGCGCTAGAAGGTTCATCGCTGGAAGGATTAGAGCTTGAAGCCTCAGGCTCTAACGGTTCAAGGGCAGATGCCTCCAGTGAAGAATCGGCTGCAGAAGGCTGCTCTGCTGAGCTGTCCGCTTGAGCAGGCTGCTCAGGACGAACCCATTTTTTGTTGCTGTCGCTGGGCTTTGGCTTGGGTTTCACCATGGTGAGCAGCCCGTTGAAGGCCTCGCCCAGCCTTGTTAATGAGCTGCCCAGGCTTGCGAATGAGGCCCCGAGCTGCTTGAAACTGGTTGACCATCGTTCCCAGGATCCGAGGCGTTGCTGCTCTTCTGGACTGAGCTGCCGCCAGCGGCCTTGGCTAACTTCCGTTGCCAGCCTGCTGATCAGTAGGGCCCCGCAG
>CATBLW010000313.1 GCA_949486985.1 Prochlorococcus marinus str. MIT 9215 | reverse complement strand
CTTGAGCCGGTCAGCTGCGAGGACACCAGCACTCGTCTGCAGCTTGGACTTCACGAGGCGTTAGTGAATGCAGTCAGGCATGGCAATTCTGGTGATCCAGATAAATCCTTGCGCGTACGTCGCATCCTCACTCCCAACTGGCTGATTTGGCAGATTCAGGATGAAGGGACTGGACTCCCTGATTACGCCAGGGTTGGTTGTCTTCCTGATCACTTGGCATCCAATAGCGGCAGGGGATTGTTTTTGATTCATCAGTGCTTTGATGATGTGCGCTGGAGCCGACGGGGAAATCGTCTTCAGTTGGCCTGCCGTCGCTCGCAATTGGTTAGCGATGAGGGCAGCCAGGGTCCTTCAGTTCATGCCTGAGCCAGCGCAGCCCTTGCTCGTTGAGCGCTTCAACATCAGTACGCTCACCGCCTTGAAGCAGTTGAACCAGAGCCCCTGTAAATAGTTCAGCAGCGCGGCGCTCTGGGTCATTTTTTAACTGATGCCAGTTTTGATTACTGAGACTGAGTTGCGCATGAAGCTCTTGGGCTAAACGCTGCGCCCCTGCCGGCCAGTTGGGTTCTCTGTTGCTCATTGTGGATGGATCATTAATTGGGTCTATTTTGCTTTGACTATTCAAGCCATCTCAATGGCGTCAAGGCAACACCAAGATTCGCTGCGCTGGCTGCATCGAGTATCCCGTTTAATGCTTCAAGGCCGCCGTCAGGCACGTCTAAAGGATCGAAAAGGGGTGCCGGCAAGGCGAAATTTGCAGAGGCAGCAACTTCTTAAAACGATTATGGATGGATCTCCAATGCCTCCAGAAGGATGGCTGTCATCAAAGCCTTCGGGCGCTTTGTTTTGGCGTGCATTGCGTTGGGGAGGGCCTGGAATAGCTCTGGGCTGGTGGCTAAGCCAGCATTGATTCGTTCTTGTTGCCAATCAGACAGCTAAATCAGACAGCTACTGGGAACTCTTTCTTCACCACGACAACAGTATTGGGCTGATCAGTTTTGTCTTGATCAAGTTGAGTGAGAGGTCTATCAAATTTCTGAGCTATGTCTTTGCCGCGAATCCATGAATTTCGCAGGGACTTGCGTCGTTGATCTTCAACAAGAACGAGGCGGTCTGCTGCTGATCTAGGGCTTTCCCCAGGAAGCAGAGGTGTGCGAATACAGATGCCAAAACCTTGACCTTCTATTTGCACTTTTCCTTCCATAAAAACAATTAGGAAGTTCCAGCCTTGCAACCATCGCAATTGAAAGGGATTGCTCATATTGTCCCTTTAAGGGAAGTCGCGATATGTCTCAACAGCACCCTATGGGTTTAGACCACAATGGCAACGCAGAGTGTCAGGGAATCCGCTCAACTTTCGGGTTCAATTGTTTTATGGGCAGTCCAAACTCTTGTCATGAAATGGGATTCGGCTGTAACGCCTGAGAATCCACTTTGATTCATTCGGGTATTGATGTCGTCAACGATGTAATCGCGATAGTAAGGCTCATGAAATAAACGATGAAAGTTTTCCATGGCTTTGCTGAATTGGGG
>CATBLW010000312.1 GCA_949486985.1 Prochlorococcus marinus str. MIT 9215 | reverse complement strand
GGTAGCGAAGGTGCGGGCTTCCGCCGCTTGTGGGAGGTGCGCTTCTCCTATCAACATGTCTAGACGTGAATCTGCAATTGGTCAGCATGAGTGGAGACGCACCGAACCCAGTTCCAGGATCAGTGGCTGATGGCTCTGAGCCTTTGGCCTCTGATGACTCAACAGCGCCGATCGGTGTTGAGCAGGCGCAGAAGCAAGATGTTCAGAAGCAAGCGGATCAGCAGTCAGTGGATCAGCAGTCAGTGGAATCAACGCTTCCGGTGGACAATGAGGCTCGTTTGGTCCAGTTGGAACAAGAGCACAGCAGCCTGCGCGAAGAACACGAAACTCTCAGCAGTCAGTACATGAGGATTGCTGCGGACTTTGACAACTTTCGTAAGCGCCAGAGTCGAGATCAGGATGATCTTCGCTTGCAGCTGAAGTGCACCACGCTGAGTGAGATCCTTCCAGTCGTTGACAACTTTGAGCGTGCGCGTCAGCAATTAGAGCCTGAGGGCGAAGAAGCTCAGGCATTGCATCGCAGTTATCAGGGTCTGTATAAGCAACTGGTGGATGTCTTGAAGCAATTGGGTGTCGCGCCTATGCGTGTGGTTGGCCAGGTGTTTGACCCGACTCTTCACGAGGCGGTTTTAAGAGAGCCAAGTGATCAGCATGCTGAAGATGTCATTGTCGAAGAATTGCAGCGTGGTTATCACCTCAATGGTCGGGTGTTGCGCCATGCGTTGGTTAAGGTTTCGATGGGTCCTGGTTCTGGGTCTCAAGGGGCTGCCCCTGACTCGTCTCAATCGGTTCAAGATTCCGTTGAAGATGTCCATACCGCCGAAGAGTCCGAGCAGACAGGGAGCTGATTCGATGCTGCTCGCCTTTACCCTGAAGGGGTCTTCATAAGCTGATGGCCGATTATTACGACCTCTTAGGTGTCGGCAGGGATGCAGATGCAGACACCCTGAAGCGGGCCTATCGCAAGTTGGCACGTCAGTATCACCCTGACATCAATAAAGAAGCTGGCGCTGAGGAGCGATTTAAAGAGATTGGGCGTGCTTATGAGGTTCTGAGTGATTCTCAGACAAGGGCGCGATATGACCAGTTTGGAGAAGCAGGGCTTGGCGGCGGCGGCGGCATGCCTGATATGGGGGATATGGGCGGGTTTGCGGATCTTTTTGAGACCTTTTTCAGTGGTTTTGGCGGTGCTGGCGCTGGTGGTGGTGGTCGATCGACTCGACGAGGACCGCAGCAGGGCGATGACTTGCGTTACGACCTAACCATTGATTTTGAGCAGGCGGTTTTTGGGCAAGAACGAGAAATCAAAATTCCACATTTAGAAACCTGCGATACCTGTCGCGGCAATGGGGCTAAGCCTGGTAGTGGGCCCACCACCTGTTCCACCTGTGGTGGGGTGGGACAAGTGCGGCGAGCGACGCGAACTCCCTTCGGCAGCTTTACACAAGTGGCGGAATGCCCCAGTTGTGATGGAAGTGGGCAAGAGATTGCTGATCCATGCGGCGCTTGTGGAGGCAAGGGAGTCCACCAGGTCCGTAAGAAATTGCGTATCAACATTCCTGCAGGAGTGGACTCAGGGACTCGCTTGCGAGTGGCGAACGAGGGCAATGCTGGTCAGCGTGGAGGCCCTGCAGGCGATTTGTATGTGTTTCTTACGGTTAAATCTCATCCCAAATTGCGACGGGATGGGCTCACGGTGCTTTCTGAAGTGAAGGTGAGTTATCTACAGGCCATTCTTGGAGACAGCATCGAAGTGGATACGGTTGATGGTGTCTCGAGTCTTGAGATCCCTCCAGGCACCCAACCCAATGCTGTGCTCACTTTGGAGAACATGGGCATTCCAAAATTGGGGAATCCAGTTGCTCGAGGCAACCAACGAATTTCAGTCAATGTCCAGTTACCAAAACGCCTTTCTGATGCGGAACGTGGCTTGCTTGAGGACTTAGCTGGTCATCATTCAGCAAGGGGAAAACAGCATCACCATCACAACAGCGGTTTGTTTGCTCGACTGTTTGGCCAGAAGTGATGATCACAGGGCCAGACCCTGATCAGCAGATTGATTTGCGTGGCACTCCTTGCCCGGTGAATTTCATTCGTTGTCGTTTGGCTCTAGAGGGTTTGGAGCCCAATGCTTGCCTGCAGGTGGATCTTGATCGCGGAGAACCTGAGCAGATGGTGGTTTCTGGTTTGCGCGATGCTGGCCATCGTGTTGAGATCATTTCTCAACAGGACACTTGGTTGCGGTTGATGGTGATTTGTGGCGGTGGTTGAGAGCTCGCGATCTGTCGGGATGGTGGTCGCTTTGCAGGCCAACTATCTCGAAGTTGAGCTTGATGGCTCTGATTCCATTGCGTTGACGAAGTTGTCTCGCGCTCAAGAGGTTCGACCCTGCCGTTTGCTTTGCACTCGACGCACGCGTCTTCATCATCGGGAGCAGTCTGTCCACGTTGGTGATCGCGTTGTGGTCGAAGCGATTGATTGGCAGGCCTGTCGCGCCGTGGTGAGTCAAGTGGAACCAAGGAGCAGTTGGTTGAGTCGACCTCCTATCGCCAATATCACTTCCGTGGCTGTTGTTTTGTCTTTGAAAGAACCTTTATTTGATCCTGATCAAGCGACTCGCTTTTTGCTATCCGCAGAGCAGACGGGACTTGATGTGCATCTGGTGCT
>CATBLW010000311.1 GCA_949486985.1 Prochlorococcus marinus str. MIT 9215 | reverse complement strand
TGAGGCCTATCGCCAGGGTTTGCATGATGCAGTGGTCACGAAAGACGCCAAGTTGGTGAAGATCGGGTCTGAGTTGTATTACGAGCGATACAGAGGTGGCGATCGCTGACACTCTTGATCACTGCAATGTGGAACAGTGCGCTTGGACTATTGAGCTTTCACGAGCGGCTTTGAAGTGCGATCTGGAAACTTTGGTTGGCAATGGTCGAGCATCAATAGCAAGCCATAGGTAAGGTTCGCTTTGACTTTGTTTTTCGGGTTTGATGTTGCACCGTCGCCTTGCACGCCTACTTGTTATTGCTGTCATCCCCGCCTTGATCGTTTATGTCGGGGTGCTGGTGATCTCTGCATTTGCTGGGATTAAGCCAATTTTGGTGTTGAGGGATTTGATGCAGACCTGTGAACAGCCCATGGCTGTTGGCATGATTTCAAATTTCGGTTATTTGCTCTGGACCTCAGCAGCAGCCATTTGCTTCTTTGTATCCTTCTCCGGATTTGTGACAAAGAGAGTCTGGCGTCAGATGTTGATCCTTGGAGGAGCCTTCTCGTCAGTTCTATGCATCGACGACTTGTTTCTGTTGCATGATCGACACGTGGGGCAGGAGTTTATCTATATCACTTATGCCGTCATGGCGCTGATTATTTTGGTTCGCTTTCGTCACCTCATTGCCGAGGTCAATGTTGTTTCTTTCCTGGCAGCGGTTGTGCTTTTAGGGTTGTCGGTGTTTACGGACAAGTTCCAAAGATCGATTCCCTTTGACTACTCCACTGTCCAGTTATTTGAAGAGGGATTTAAGTTCATTGGTATTGCTTGTTGGCTTACATTTTGGGCTCAGGCTTCTCGCTATGCGGCCAAACTTCAGACGAGCCAATCCAGTTGATTGTTTTCTAGAGTCCTGATTGCAGTTTAATCGTATCGCTTTGGCTATGCTTTTTCTGCAATTCAGGACAACCTTCTTGGCTTTAGATGATCGGCTGAAATTGCTCGCTCAATGGATGGTTTAAGGTCTCTTTTATTCGTTTGTTGCAATCACTAATTTGAAAGACAAGTCTCAATTTGCGCCGCTCACTAATCCTCCTCACCTGGTCCGTACGCCGTGGGGGGATCTGTCGCCAAGGGTTGATTTGTTCCCCTTGATTTATTTGCTTGTTCTCTATGGAGTGGTTTATTTCTTGCCATTCGGAGCATTTGAATTCTGGAGTAAGGGTGAAGACACCCCAGCAGAGTGGTTGCAGTTTTTGGGATATGCAGGGGCTTTTTTGTGCTCTGTTTTGGTGCTCTGGCGACGCCGACGGCGTGGTCTGAATTGGCAAGGTTTTTACTGGCTTTTGCTTGCCTTGTTCTGTTTTTATGTTGCTGGAGAGGAAATTAGTTGGGCTGAACGATTGGCGAATACAGGTATTGAAGCGGTGCGTCAAATCAATGCTCAGGGTGAAACCAACCTGCACAACATTCCAGCTCTTCAGAATTACCTACACTTCTCTTTCATTGCATCAGGGTTGTTTTTTGGTTGGTTTGGTTGGCGTTGTTGGCCAGGGATTGAAGCGTTCCCTGCACGTCGTTACAGCCTTTATTTTTTGGTTGTCGCTCTCTTTTATACCTATTGGGATCTTTCTTGGATCACCTTGGGGGATCGGATTCGCAATGATCAAGAGGCCATTGAGGTGTTGATGGCACTTGGTTTGTTTTTCCATTGTTTTCACCAGGCTTTCCCGCGCTTCAGCCCTTCGAAGCAAGATGTTGATTAGGCCAACTCAATTTGCTGTTGCACTGACTCGCCTGCATGGGTAAGGCTTCTGTCTAACTGGATCGGACCTGTTGGATCGAAGCAGAGGCTGCCAACCAAACCTCTTAGGGCCACAGCTCTCGCTCCATTGCTTTGTGCTTGATCGTCTTCAGAATGGCAGCGATTTGTGATCAACCATGACCTGGCCTGCATGGCTGCGTTTGGGGCTGATTCTGCCCTTATTGGCCCTCAATCTTTGGGTATGCAGTCAGTTATTGCTGCCATTGGCGCCGTTCCCGGGGCTTTTCCTCACTGCAGCATTGATTGCCTTCTTGCTTGATATCCCCAGCCGTTGGTTGACGCGGCGAGGCTTGAAGCGTTGGTTGGCAATCGCCGTGGTTGTTTCCCTTGCTGTGGGTTTATTGGTGGTAGCAGGCGTGGCCTTGGTGCCTCGTTTGATTGATCAGCTCGCGCAATTGATCAATGCCTTGCCGGGCTGGTTTGTTGTGGCAGAAAGTTGGCTCACGCGTTTACAGGAATGGGCTTCGGCTCGAGGTGTGCCGAGTGAATTTCGGGATCTCAGTAGTGACTTGTTAGCCAGCCTTAGTCGCATGGCGACCCAGTTGAGCCAAAGATTGCTCAGCATCCTGGGCGCGACTCTTGGCATCACCATCAACACGGTTTTTGTGTTGGTGTTGGCGTTGTTCCTGTTATTGGGTGGCAACTCGATCACGGCTGGCTTGGCCCGTTGGCTTCCAGATCGCTGGCGAGCGTTGGTGGTCGAGACCGTGACCAAAACCTTCCGTGGATATTTAGCTGGCCAGGTGTTGTTGGCGCTGATTCTCAGCGGTGGTCAGATTTTGGTCTTCACCTTGTTGGATATTCCCTATGGCGTGTTGTTTGCAGTGGTGATTGGCTTCACCACCTTGGTTCCCTATGCCAGTGCGGTCACGATTGTGGCGGTTAGTGCCTTGCTTGCTTTGCAGGATCCGCGCATGGGTCTGGAGATTCTTGTTGCGGCGATTGGGGTTGGTCAGATTGTTGATCAGGTCATCCAGCCGCGTTTGATGGGAAGCATTGTTGGTTTGCAGCCTGCATGGCTGTTGATTGCTTTGCCCATCGGTGCCCGCTCGGGCGGGATTTTTGGTGTTGGTGAATTGCTTGGCTTATTGCTGGCTGTGCCAGTAGCCAGTTGCATCAAGACACTGGTGGATGCGGCGCGGGAATGAGCTGTTGATCCTGTAGTTGTTTGATCACAACGTTCACGCAGCTTTCAAGATCTTGATTGCCAGTATTGATATTCAGCTCTGGTGATTCAGGTGCTTCGTAGGGGCTGGAAATCCCCGTGAAATCTTTGATCTCTCCCGCTCTTGCTTTGGCGTAGAGCCCTTTGGTGTCTCGCTCTTCGCAGATGCTCAGATCAGCTGCGCAGTGGATTTCGATGAAATCCCCCGCCTCAACAAGGCCGCGAGCTTTGTCTCGATCAGCGCGGAAGGGAGAGACAAAGGCCGTGAGCACGATGATGCCGGCATCGAGGAAAAGCTTTGCCACCTCGCCGATACGGCGAATGTTTTCCTCACGGTCAGCGTCTGAAAAGCCCAGGTCTTTGCAGAGGCCATGGCGGATGTTGTCGCCATCGAGAACGTATGTGGCGATCCCTTGCTCAAAGAGGGCTGCATTCACAGCATTGGCGAGGGTGCTCTTGCCGGAACCTGAAAGGCCAGTAAACCAAAGGATTGCGCTGCGATGGCCGCGCTGGCTGGCCCTCCCCTGACGGTCCACAGAGGCGTCATGCCAGACGATGTTTGTGCCCTTTGGGGTTGTGTCTCCTTTCGGGGCAGCGCTCATGGTTTTGATTCGGCTTTGGCTGCCATTCTCCATTCTGCGCTGCTGATTTGTCAGCTACTTTCAGCCACCCGCTTGTTTGGGACGGAAGCCCTCGCTTTGCATGAATTCGATCACCAGGCTGACTTGGTCGCCCTGTAACTCAAGTAGATCGTCTTTGAATGTTCCGCCTGTGCCAGCTCTGGCCTTGAGGCGCTTGAGCAAACCCTTGGCTTCTGTAGCGGAAAGTTCCAGCCCAGTGATCTGGGTCACTGTTTTGCCACGCTTGCCGCCGCGTGTGCGTTGCACCCGCACAGCTTGCTGTTCTTTTGGATTGGATTGGCTGTCATCGGGGCGCGCCATTGCTCTGGATGGCCCTGAAAGACCATCTGTGCTTTTGAATTCCTGCCAGCCACCTCTAGGCATTGTTTGATCGCCAATGTGGTGAATGTACGGCTGTTGTGGTTGCCGATGAAGTCTGGCTTGGTCGATCAAGGTTGTAGGTGTTGATCTCGGCGTTGCCTTGTTGGCGATCCTGAATGCATCGCGAGTGTTGCGTAGCTGATTGTTTGGGCCTGGTCGATTGGCGGCGAGGCTGCTTGTGTAAAAGCCGTGTCAGATCAAGATGCTTATCAATGGAGTCGCCCATGGGTGCGAGAAAACCTTGCACCAGGCCACTGCTTGGGAATGACTGCTTGGCAATGCCTGCTTGGGAATGCCTGCTTATCAATAGCCGCTTGAAACAGCCGCTTAAAACAGCTGCTTAAAACCTTGGCAGACATCGATTCAAAAAAAAAGACAGCGACTGCTTTCGATCATTCTCTTGATTCCTAGGCTGGGGTGTCTCTGCCGAGCCGACCTGGTGACCAGCACTCTGCCTTCCCAGCCCAAAGATGGGGATCTTGCGGTGAGCGCCCGTCCATCAGCCCAGGGTCGCTTTGGCCGATATGGGGGGCAGTATGTCCCTGAAACTCTGATGCCGGCGCTGGCAGAACTCGAGCAGGCGGCTGCCGAAGCTTGGAACGATCCAGCCTTTACTGCAGAGCTCGATCGCTTATTGCATCGCTATGTAGGCCGGGCAACGCCGCTTTATGAGGCAGAGCGCCTTACCGCCCATTATCGCCGCCCTGATGGGGGGCCAAGAATCTGGCTGAAGCGTGAGGATCTCAATCACACCGGTGCTCACAAGATCAACAACGCTTTGGGTCAGGCCCTGTTGGCGTTACGCATGGGTAAAAAGCGGATCATTGCCGAAACCGGTGCTGGTCAACATGGAGTGGCGACGGCCACAGTGTGTGCACGCTTTGGCCTCGAGTGTGTTGTTTACATGGGCGCAGAGGACATGCGCCGTCAGGCTTTGAATGTGTTTCGCATGCGCTTGCTTGGCGCCACAGTGCAACCGGTGACAGCTGGTACGGCAACGTTGAAGGATGCCACCAGTGAGGCGATTCGCGATTGGGTCACCAATGTGGAAAGCACCCATTACATCTTGGGTTCAGTGGCGGGTCCCCATCCTTATCCGATGTTGGTGAGGGATTTTCATGCTGTGATTGGCCGCGAGACGCGTCAGCAATGTGCTGAGGCCTTTGGCCGTTTACCTGATGTGTTGCTGGCCTGCGTTGGTGGTGGATCCAATGCGATGGGCCTGTTTCACGACTTCGTGGAAGACGTTTCTGTGCGCATGATCGGCGTTGAAGCTGCTGGCGATGGAGTCGATACCGGTCGCCATGCGGCGACGATCACAGAAGGTCGTAATGGTGTATTGCATGGAGCCATGAGCCTTCTGCTCCAAGATGCTGATGGTCAGGTGCAGGAGGCGCATTCGATCAGTGCGGGTCTCGACTATCCCGGCGTTGGGCCAGAGCACAGCTACTTCCGTGAGATTGGTCGTGCGGAGTATGCGGCTGTAACCGATCAGCAGGCTCTCGATGCCTTGCGATTGGTGAGTGAACTAGAGGGAATTATTCCTGCCTTGGAGACAGCCCATGCCTTTGCTTGGTTAGAGACGCTTTGCCCCACTCTCGCCGCTGGAACAGAAGTGGTGATCAATTGCTCTGGCCGCGGCGATAAGGATGTCAACACCGTGGCAGAGAAACTTGGCAATCAGCTTTGAGTGATGGCCGCTGGCAGTCGCTAAGGCGAGGGTTGTGATCTAGGAATTTTCTCTTGCTTGCCAACCAAGCGACTGCCTCAAGCCCTGCTCTGAAATTCAGTTTTCAAAGCACTATGAGCTGAGCGTTTAGTTGATCCCAGTGCAGCGTTCCCTCCGCCTTCCTCTATCGCTTGCTAGTGCTGCTGCTCTTGCCTTGACTAGCACTCCCCTCCAGCCAGTCGCTGCTCAAGAAGACGGTAGTGCAGCAGATCTCGGCGTGATGGAGATCAACCTCAAAGACGCTGTG
>CATBLW010000310.1 GCA_949486985.1 Prochlorococcus marinus str. MIT 9215 | reverse complement strand
CGCCGTTATAAAGATATTTGAATGATTATCAAGAGCAATCCCGTTGAATTTATTGAGGCTCAGTTTGATCGCCTCTGTCTTATTGCAGCACAGTCTTTACTCAGCGCAGCCTTTAATCAGCATTATTTTTACGCAACAATATTTTTACGCAGCTCTGTTTTTAGGCAGCAATGTTTATTCGAGAATCTGTTGATTGCGAATCTGTTTGATTGCTTTTACTTGACTTTAAGTTAGAGCCGGCGACGGAAGCCATCACCTCTGAATCCTTGATCGTTGTCCTCTGTGGCATTGGCGCGGCTGAGCTTCCAAACATTTCTGCTCACTCTTTTAGCGATCAATCCCCCTCTCTCCACTTTCTGAGAGCCTGGGCGAGCTCCAAGGAGTTTCGTGACTTCTGCGGTGCTTAGAGGCGCACCTGTTTGGATGGCCAACGATGTCAGTTCCAGGCGTTGACGCAGGGCCAGAAGATCGACTGGTCTGCCGGAATCGGCTGATTCAGATTGTGACCATGTCCACTCGTTGCCGCTTTCGCGCATCAACTTCTGCACAAGCCCAACGCCTATAAGGCCTAAAGCTTGTTCTGCTTTGAGTTCAGTGGATAGTTTTTCGGCTTGGGAGCTGCTGTCCTGAAGCGTTTCCATCGGCCATCTCTGGTAGATATTTCGGACGGTATCGGCTCTAAAGCGGCTCGCAAGTGCGATCAGTTTGAAATCTTTGCTCGCTCTCAAGGTAATATCCCCGCCATGCAACGATTCGCGAGCTTAGAAAACCGAGAGCGAAGGCAGGGAGGCAGTTCGCTTGTGACAGGGACTGAGGTTTTGCCTCAGGCCTCAGGAGCAAGCTGCGTAATCACGACTGACTCTGAGATAGCAAGACTTGGGCGTCAAAATAGCCATGTGCAGCAAATTGAATTGCGCACGTATGTCTTCCTAGATTCTCTTCAGCCTCAGCTCGCCGCCTATATGGGCACAGTGAGTCAAGGGTTTTTGCCGATTCCAGGAGATGCCTGCTTGTGGATGGAGGTTTCTCCAGGCATGGCCGTCCACAGAGTGACTGATATTGCATTGAAGGCAAGCAATGTTCGCCTCGGCCAAATGGTCGTTGAAAGGGCTTTTGGCTCTTTAGCTCTCTATCACCGTGATCAGAGCACGGTGTTGCATTCCGGCGATGTTGTTTTGGATGCCATTGGCAGCACCATTAGCCGGCGCAGTCCTTGCGAAGTGAGTTGGACTGAGGTCATTCGCGCGATTACTCCTGACCATGCTGTTTTGATCAACCGTCAGAACCGTCGCGGTTCAATGATTGAGGCGGGCATGAGCATGTTCATTCTTGAAACCGAACCTGCCGGCTACGTATTGATTGCTGCCAACGAAGCGGAGAAGGCTTCAAATATCACCATCGTTGACGTCAAAGGTGTTGGAGCTTTTGGCAGGCTCACTTTGGCTGGCAAAGAAGGAGATGTTGAGGAGGCCGCGGCCGCGGCCATGCGAGCGATCGATCAAATCAATCGCTAGTTCAGCGCTTCCAGTTCCATTTGTTTGAGCAGGTAAGGAGCAAGTGCCCGCGCAGCTTTGCCGCGACTGCCTAGCTTTGAAAGCTGCTCAAAATTAAGTTCTCCATACGTGCATTGGGCTTCTCTTAGCCACAAAAGCGATTCGAATTCTCCGCCTTGATAGGCAGGTTGTTTGAGCAGTTCTCCCCAACAGATTCCTTCGCTTGCCTGGATTAGATCTCCTTCTGCATCGCAGAGCACCATCACGCTGCAGAAGCGCGCGCTGCGATATGGGGTGTTACCAAGCAGCTTGAGAAGCTTGTTGATTTTTTCTTCGTTGCTGGGAGCAAAGCGTGCAGAGAAAATCCCAGGGGCACCATCAAGGGCATCAACTTCGAGCCCAGAGTCATCGGCAATGACCAATGTCCCTGTTCTTGCGGCGGCGGCCTTCGCCTTGAGCAAGGCGTTCTCCAGATAATTGGATCCGGTTTCTTCAACGTTGAGATCATCTGGCTGCTTTTGAACCTCCACGGGCAGTGGGCAGAGCATGGCCTCAATCTCTGCGATCTTGCGCGGGTTCCCACTTGCAATGGTGAGCAGTGGCTTAGGCAAAACAGTAAAAAAAGCAGGCAATCATTCTGCTGGAGAGGCGGCCCCCAGAAAAATGCTTTGAAGGTTTTGAGACAGGCTGAGTTGAACATTCCAGCCCTTAGCGAGGGCTCGGCAACTGCCGCGTGGGGGAATTTAGTGAGCCCCAGCGTCCCCGCCAACCAAATATGTCCATGCCCTAACGCAATTTCCAACAGCCGTTTTTAACTGTCGTGGACAGGATGATTAGTCTGGCTTATGGATTCGACTATTGATGGTGATTGTGAATTTGGCCGAAATCGCTTGACGAATGCCCTGGTTTCAGAGGAGTGTCATTGGCGAACATTCCACCCATCAAACCAGGTAGGCAATGGCTAACGAAACCATGGGCATCGCCCTCGGCATGATCGAAACCCGCGGCCTCGTGCCCGCAATTGAAGCGGCTGACGCCATGACCAAGGCAGCCGAAGTGCGCCTGATTGGTCGTGAGTTCGTGGGCGGCGGTTATGTAACCGTTCTCGTCCGTGGCGAAACAGGTGCTGTTAACGCTGCTGTTCGTGCAGGTGCTGATGCTTGTGAGCGCGTAGGCGATGGCCTCGTTGCTGCTCATATCATTGCTCGCCCTCATCGTGAAGTTGAGCCCGCACTTGGCAATGGCAACTTCATCGGTGGTCAGAAGGACTGAGATTTTCGATGCCCCTGAGAGGGCTCGTTTCATCTCTCCCCCCTATACCGACTTAAAGGAGTTTTCCCATGAGCAAGAAGTATGACGCTGGGGTCAAGGAGTACAGAGACACCTACTGGACTCCCGATTACGTACCCCTAGACACCGATCTCCTGGCCTGCTTTAAATGCACAGGTCAAGAAGGTGTTCCCAAGGAAGAGGTTGCTGCAGCTGTTGCCGCTGAATCTTCAACTGGAACCTGGTCCACTGTGTGGTCCGAGCTGCTAACCGACCTTGAATTCTATAAAGGTCGTTGTTATCGCATCGAAGACGTACCAGGAGACAAGGAAGCTTTCTACGCTTTCATTGCCTACCCTCTCGATCTTTTTGAGGAAGGCTCAATAACCAACGTTCTGACCTCTTTGGTCGGCAACGTATTTGGTTTCAAGGCGCTGCGCCATTTGCGTTTGGAAGACATTCGCTTCCCGATGGCCTTCATCAAGACCTGTGGTGGCCCTCCTAACGGAATCCAGGTTGAGCGCGACCGTTTGAATAAGTACGGCCGTCCCCTACTTGGTTGCACCATTAAGCCAAAACTTGGTCTTTCTGGTAAGAACTACGGACGTGTTGTTTATGAGTGTCTACGTGGTGGTCTTGACCTCACGAAGGACGACGAAAACATCAACTCTCAGCCATTCCAGCGCTGGAGAGAGCGTTTTGAGTTTGTTGCTGAAGCGGTAAAGCTTGCTCAACAGGAAACTGGTGAGATCAAAGGTCATTACCTCAACTGCACAGCTAATACACCTGAAGAGATGTATGAGCGCGCCGAGTTCGCCAAAGAACTCGACATGCCCATCATCATGCATGACTACATCACCGGTGGTTTTACAGCCAACACTGGCTTGGCCAACTGGTGTCGTAAGAACGGCATGCTGCTTCACATTCACCGTGCTATGCACGCTGTGATTGACCGTCATCCCAAGCACGGCATCCACTTCCGCGTTCTCGCTAAGTGTCTGCGTCTTTCCGGTGGTGACCAACTCCACACTGGAACAGTTGTTGGAAAGCTGGAAGGTGATCGTCAGACCACCCTCGGCTATATCGACAACCTTCGTGAATCCTTTGTCCCTGAAGACCGCTCACGCGGAAACTTCTTCGATCAGGATTGGGGTTCCATGCCTGGTGTGTTTGCCGTTGCTTCTGGTGGTATCCACGTATGGCATATGCCAGCGTTGGTCACAATTTTCGGCGACGACTCTTGTCTCCAGTTTGGTGGCGGTACTCATGGTCACCCATGGGGATCTGCTGCTGGTGCCGCGGCTAACCGCGTAGCACTTGAGGCTTGTGTTAAGGCACGCAATGAAGGTAGAGACCTCGAGAAGGAAAGCCGCGACATCCTTTTGGGTGCCGCTAAGCACAGTCCTGAACTTGCAATCGCACTTGATACCTGGAAGGAAATCAAGTTCGAGTTCGACACAGTCGACAAGCTCGACGTTCAGTAGTAGTGGAAATGAGGAGGCTTAATCGCCTCCTCAAAATCTTCCTCAACCATTCCAGTTGCCGATGATTTTATCGGCGCTTCAACATCCTTAATCACAGGTTCACCATGCCATTCCAGAGCACAGTTGGTGACTACCAAACAGTCGCCACCCTGGAGACTTTCGGCTTCTTGCCGCCGATGACCCAGGACGAAATCTACGATCAGATTGCTTACATCATTGCTCAGGGCTGGAGCCCTGTTATTGAGCACGTACATCCAACTCGTTCCATGCAGACCTATTGGTCCTATTGGAAGTTGCCTTTCTTTGGCGAGAAGGATTTGAGCGTGGTTGTTAGTGAGCTTGAGGCATGCCATCGCGCATACCCCGACCACCATGTCCGCATCGTTGGTTACGACGCCTATACCCAAAGTCAGGGTGTTTGCTTCGTGGTTTTCGAAGGCCGCTGATCTAAGCAGCCAGCTGGCTTCATAGCCTCGAATTCATTTCGGGGCTATCAAGTTTTTTTTGAGAAGATTGACATCTTCTTTAATTCCAACATTTCTATTGGGTAGACATGGCAAAACAATCCAGTCGAGAGCTTGTGCTTGAGCGCAGAAAGGCTCTTAGTCAAGGCGGGAAAAAATCTGTTGCGGCAAACGCCTCTACTTCAAATAGGGTGCGTACAGCTTCGGATGCACGTTCTACAAGAACCAATACGGAAGTTGGCGACATTAAAAATTCCAGGTCTAAGTCGCATCAAGCAAGACCATCAGATAGTTCTGCTGCATCTCTAGCCAAGTCCTCCTCAACAAACTTGGTCGCAGATCATGCCCCTAAGAGTCGCCATGCGAAGAAAGTCGCTCAGCCAGGTCGTGAGCTTGTCTTAGCAAGACGTGAAGCCTTGTCGAAGCGTGGAAAAACAGCGAATACAAGTAAAGACCGTACGCGAGTTGATGTTCATAAGACTTCCCCTGCTCAACCAAAAGGAGCTGCTGCGGAAGTTAAGTATTGCTGTGATGAGTGTGAAACGAAAGATAGCAATTCATCTTCAAGCGTTAAGTCTGTAAAGGCTTCTGAGTTGTCTCTGTCAGCAAATTCTGGTTCTAAAAAATCAACGCGTCGTCCGACGACTAAACGTCGCGCTATTCAGAATCCAAGTCGGGCTTTGGTGTTGGCACGTCGTGAGGCGCAATCAAAACGCGGTAAAACCGCAGGTAATCAACCCACTTCTGCTGCATCTGTAGCGCGCCAGGGTGACCCTGATCTGACAAGTCGTGAGATTTCTCAGAGAGTCAGAGAGCTAAAAAGCAAGAGTGGTTCTACTGGTAAGCAGCGTTCAGGCACGACCAGGCCCTGTGGTCCAAACCGCAATGGTTCTAAGCAAAAAGCAGCCGCAGATGCCCATTGGAAGGTTGGTGTCAGTGAAACAACTACTGGACAGGTTGTTACAGGAACTCAGGCTAATCGTTCTTCCAAAACAACTGGTAATGAAGCAAGTACGTGCCGCTCGATTACCGGTACTGAGTATTTAGGTGCGGAAGTATTTGAGAATTTCTGTCAATCCCCACCTGCAAAAAGTCAGCCCGCTAAAGTGCGTGTAACGGCAACAAGTCACGGAAATAAAGTGACTGGCAATGAAGTCGGACGCTCTGAGAAAGTAACAGGTGATGAGCCTGGAACATGTAAAACATTGACCGGAACTGAGTACATCTCAGCTAACCAATCCAATGCTTTCTGTGGTGAAGTAACCCCTTCTCCTCGCAAGGTTGGTCAGAGTCTTTCTGAGAATGGTCGCAAGATCAGTGGTGTGATGGTTGGCCGCTCTTCGAATGTCACCGGTGATGAGGCTGGCTCCGATCGATCCCTGACAGGCGATCAATACCTCGGCTCAGAACCTCTTCCTAGTGGCAGGGGGGCTGAAAAAGTTGGATCCCTCAACACCCTTCGCGGTACTGGCGTTACAGGCACGAATGTAAGCCGTTCCGAGCAGGTGACTGGCAATGAGCCTGGCAGCTGTAAGTCGGTTACAGGCGATGAGTATGTGGATGCTCGTCAGTACGAAGGCTTCTGCGGCCAGAGGCCATCACCTGAAGCGGCCAAAGTCGGCTTTAGCGTCACCAATAAATCCCAGGTTGTCTCTGGCACAACAACTGGTCGTTCAGAGTTGGTAACCGGTGATGAACCTGGTACCTGCAAGGCTGTTACTGGCACCCCCTACGTGGGACTCGATCAAGCTGGACAGTGGTGCAACACCAAAGCTGTTAAGTCAATTCAGGCGCGTACTCCTGTTCAAGCAGGGACACCAGGAGCTTCTCTGACTGGACAGCAACCAGGCATCGGCGGCGTGATGACAGGCGCAGAACGTGGGGCTTGCGAAGCTCTAACGGGTACTCCTTATATCGGTGGAGATCAGCTCAACGAGGCTTGTGGTTCTTCAGCTCCCAAAGCCAATGATCCAGCACAGGCTGGGCAAGATTCTGCACCTTGGACTCATTTCAGCGTTCAATCACCAGCCCGGGCGGCTCATCAACAAAGTGAGCAGACCTCTGGTGTAACAGGAACCAGTTATGAACAAGGAGCAAGGATTACTGGCCCTTTTGATAGAGCAGAAGAAAAGGTAACCGGCACAGAGCAATTCCGATTTGATCGTCGTCCGCGGAAAGTTGAATCAGTCCCGGCTGAAGTGACTGTTGATGAGGATGCTCGCCCTGTTTCGCGTGTAACTGGTGAAGGCAATTCTGCTGGCTTGAACATTACTGGTGATGATTGGGATCGTGGCGAAAGGGTCACAGGTACGGAGGGAGTCTCGGCTCGCCGCCGTAACCCAAGCAGGCCTGGGAAGATGAATGCCATCCCAGCTACAACGCAAAAGAGGAATGAAGAAGTTGCTCAACCAGTGAGCCGTGTGACTGGAGCCAGCGGAAATTTTGATCAAGGTTCCTTGATCACTGTCTCTGGTGGTGCAAGGGGGTGATAAATGGTTTATCGAACCCAGGGCTTAACAGCGGCAGAACGCAATATGGGGCCAACAGCCCCAAGGCGTCGGCCTAAAGCTTCTTCCCCTGCAGCAGCAATTGCAGCGAGTCCTTCAATTAAAACGAGGCGTCAATCTGCTCGTGGTTTGCTAGATGCTCACCCGCTTACAGATAGCCGAGCAAATCATCAACTTCAAAATTATGAACTTGATGTTAAAGGTCGTTTTGATCTAATTGTTCCTTTGCTCAAAGAGATTGCTTGTCTTCAGCATGAGCCTGACTTTGTCGCCAAGGCACAACGCTTGACACGTGATGAAATGGGTTTTGAACTACCTAATCATCTTCTTGAACAGGCATGGGTGAGCCCCCTAGACATGAGGGCCTTGTTCTCCTGGTGTGTGTTTCAGTCACATCAACAGGTGAGTGATCGATTTTTTGAAACGGACCCTTTACAAGGGGCAGAATCAACTTCTCAGGCCAATGAGTTTCAATCATTCTTGGCTGAATGTGGCTTCCATTTATTAGATGTCACACCATGCGCTGATGGACGTTTGGCTCATACGATTGCTTATGCATTACGCATTCCATTCAGTGTGGTCAGGCGTCGATCACATGCTGGCGCCATGTTTGATGTTGAGAACACAGTTAATCGTTGGGTAAAGACTGAACATCGTCGTTATCGGGAAGGTGTTCCAAATACAGCAGATTCTCCGACGCGTTATCTCAAGGTTGTTGCCTATCACTTCAGTTCAGCTGATCCGACACATCAGGGATGTGCTGCCCATGGAAGTAATGATGCAGCAGCTGCAGCCTCTGGCTATCAACGGTTGCTTGATTTTCGAAAGGCCGTAGAAAATAGCTTTTGCTGTGGTGCTTCTGTTGACTTGCTTCTGATTGGTCTCGATACGGATACTGATGCTATTCGTGTTCACACTCCAGCTGCTGATAGCTCGATCTCGTTGGATGAGTGGGTCTCCGCAGAAGATCTCTATCAAGAAACAATATCGCTTTCAGCAGATCAGGCCATTCAGCATATTTCTGATCGCGTTGCTTCAATGGCTCCCAAAGAGCCAGACCAAGGAATGGTGGCATTTATTAGCAAGCTGATAACAAATAACTTCTCTCAAATCGATTATGTGAAGCAATTGCATGGTGGTCCTTATCCAGATGCTGGCCACGCTGAGCGTTTTATTGGTGTGGGGATTGGCTTTAAAGAGGTACATCTTCGTAACCTTACATATTTTGCTCATCTGGACACTGTTGAAGAAGGAGCCCCAGACTTGGATATTGGAGTGAAGATATTTAAGGGATTGAATATCTCTCGTGACTTGCCGATTCCTGTTGTTGTACGTTTTGATTATTCAGGTAAAGTTCCAGGTGCTAGAGATCGTGCAATCTCTGATTGCCGACGAGTTGATCAGGCGATTTCTTCTCGTTATTCTGAAATCGTGAGCGAAGGACTTCTGCATACCTTCCTGACGATTCGTGACCGTGACCAAAAAGTTCCAGCAGAAGTAGTCGGTTCTTCTATGGATCCCTTTATTCAGGAGGCCCACTGACATGTTGATTTGCAAGGTGCTTAAGCCACTTGTTTCTACTAACCGAATCCCAGGATTCGAGCACAAACATCTTCAGGTTGTGCAGGATGGCAGCGCCAAGAAAGTTGCTGTTGATGCTGTTGGCTGTGTGCCAGGAGATTGGGTTATTTGTGTTGGTAGCTCTGCTGCACGAGAGGCCGCAGGCAGTAAGTCTTATCCAAGTGATCTGACCATCGTTGGCATCATTGACCATTGGGACCCAGAACCACCAAAACCAAAGGTTGAGGGGGCTGGCTAATGGAAATTATGCGGGTTATGGGGAGATTGGTTTGCACCCAGCGGGTTGATGGACTCGGCCATATGCATCTGCGTATTTTGCGTAATAGCAGTGGAAAAAACTTGGTTGCCGTTGACCCTGTGGGAGCAAGAGAGGGGAATTGGGTGTTTACAGCTAGCGGCTCTGCTGCACGCTTCGCATGCCCAGATCCAACGATACAAACAGATCTAACGATTGGAGGGATCATTGATTTTTGGTCGCCTGATGGATAACTGCTCGGGTTATTTCTTTGCCAACATCTTCTTTGCTTGATTATCCATGACTAAATCCTCCCCTTCTAATCGCTCGGCTAAGCCAGCAGCTTCCGCCACTCCTGCGAAGACTGTTCCTGCTCGATCTGCGCCTGCGGCGGCATCCACTTCAAAACCATCAGCTTCCGTGCCAGCAAAAACAAGTTCAAAGTCTTCGACTGCGAGCTCGGCTTCCAAGGCTTCTGCTTCTTCCTCTGCCAGCAGATCCGTGGCAGCAGCTCAATCTGGTAATCGCTCGAGTTCAGCCGGAGGAGGGTCTGCTTCTGGTAGAGCAAACTCTGCTGCATTACCGGCATCTTCAGCTGTTAAAGGCATCGCCTTAGGAATGATCGAGACTCGTGGAATGGTTCCAGCGATTGAAGCTGCCGATGCCATGACCAAAGCTGCTGAGGTCGCGCTTGTCTCCAGAGAATATGTGGGCGGAGGATATGTTGCCGTTATGGTTCGCGGAGAAACAGGCGCTGTTAATGCTGCTGTTCGTGCAGGAGCTGATGCCTGTGAACGTGTTGGCGATGGCCTTGTTGCCGCTCATATTATTGCGCGTCCAGACTCAGGAGTTGAGCCTGCCTTGATGCCAAGTGGGGCCAAGCGTCGTTATTGAACGTTCGTGGTTGCGTTGTTGTTTTGATATCTCCTGATTGAAGCCAGAGCTCTTTTTTTTAGAATCTGTAGCTGATGATTTCTGCATAGCTCAAAGGGGTAGGATTTAAATTTAAGCGCGATGATGAACGAATCTGCGGATTTACACGGATGGCAGAAGCGAAAACGTCCTTTATGTCTTGAGCGGCGTTTTGAGTTTGAGAGCTATTCAGAAACAAGAGATTTCCTTGATCGTCTTGGTGATCACTGTGAAGCTGT
>CATBLW010000309.1 GCA_949486985.1 Prochlorococcus marinus str. MIT 9215 | reverse complement strand
TGTCTCCAGATCTCCTTCCAGGAGGCAAACCACAAGCACGCTCCCTGTCCAGCTCTGAAGGTTTGCTGGAGAAAGGGAAATCTGCATGGACTAATGATGATGTGCCGAAATGTTAGCGGCGCTGATCAGTTGGTCTCTGCTGTGAACGGTGTGCTCCAGCGGGCTCTGGTCTCTTTGTTGAACGGTGGCAGCCAGCGCTGGATTAGCTGTTGTTCAACTTGCCTGCGGGCCCGTGTGGCTTTTGGTACATCCATCCAGAAGCGGATGCTCAGTTGGTTTGTCATCCCTGCAGTAGCAAGAGCTTCGCTATAGGCAGCAAGGTAGGCCTTGCAGTCATGCTCACCTTTCCAGCGACGATCTGCAGCCACCGTTTCTCCCACATAGAGCACTAGGGGGGTCTCGAGGTTTGCCGGACGGTCCATCACCAGATAGATCGCGGGACCATGGTGGGGACTGATCGGCCAGCGCCAGAAGCTCATCGGTAGAGGTGTGAGCTTGAGAGGATCCAGAGTGTCGTAGGCGCTTGTTGGTTGGCTTTCACCTGCTTCGGTTTCAAATAGGCACGCCTGTTGGTTGGCTTCAGCTTTTTCGCCGAACAGCTTGCCCTGATGGCCTTGAAGACGTTGTTGCCAGCTTTTTAATAGCTCAGCGCTAAGAACAATTTTTGGTTGTTGGTTACAGCCATCTGATACAAGCTGATCTTGGAAAAGTTGGCCTTGGCCACGCGTTGCTTCCATGACTTCAGCCGCTAGGGGGAAGCTTGGGGCCGGTTGGTTTTGGACCGAACCGCACATAGCCGATTAACTGCTCCACTGCTAATGGCGGCAGTGAGAGACGTTCTTGCAGATCAGCGAGGTTATTGAAGGGGCGTCGTTGGCGTTCTCGGATCAATCGCTCCAAGCGTGCTTCTGGCCAATTGAGCGTTTGTTGCAGCATGGCTGGAGCCGCGACATTGAGATCAATTGGTGGCAGCGATGGCTGGGGTGGAGGATCCCCATACCAACGGAACACCAAATGGGGCCTCCATTGTTCGGCTAAATCCTGCGGAAGTTCGAGGAGCTGGAACAGATCGTCCGTGCCAGTGAGCTGCACGCCGCCTTGCTGAAGTTTCGTCAGCAGTTCGGCCATCGTTTCTGTACATCCTGGTAGTAGGAGCCAGTCATCGCTTGTGGCGCGATTGACGTCTACAGCCCATGAGGGGATGTTGTCTTGCTTGGATTTTGAGTTTTGGTTGGTCAGCTGTCCCGTGATCCGCAGCACTTGCCGGGCTAAGGGGTCCAACCAGTGGCCTTGCGCCATGCCAGGACAGGGCACTGCATGGAACTTTAACGAGCCCATCAGCAAGCGTCACTGCCAGCTGGGTAATTTTGGTGGCAGTTCGATCAGACCATCACGGAAGGCGACCACAACAGCTTGGGTGCGGTCTCGCGCTGGCAGCTTCTGCAGCAAACTGCGCACATGACTTTTCACGGTGTCGATGGATAGGTAGAGCTCATCGGCAATCTCTTGGTTGCTCATGCCCTTGCAAAGGCCTCG
>CATBLW010000308.1 GCA_949486985.1 Prochlorococcus marinus str. MIT 9215 | reverse complement strand
GTGTTTGGGCTTGATCCAAAGAATCTTGTGGTCAGTGTGTTTCGCGAAGACGACGAGGCTGAAACCATTTGGCGTGATGAAGTTGGGGTCCATCCGAAACGGATTATTCGTATGGATGAAGCGGATAATTTTTGGGCTTCAGGTCCGACCGGGCCTTGTGGTCCATGCTCTGAGATCTATTACGACTTCAAGCCAGAGCTAGGTGACGAGGGAATTGATCTGGAGGACGACAGTCGTTTTATTGAGTTCTACAACCTGGTGTTTATGCAATACAACCGTGATGCGGAGGGCCAACTCACTCCGCTCGCGAACCGCAATATCGACACAGGTTTGGGACTTGAGCGAATGGCTCAAATTCTTCAGGGCGTTCCCAACAACTATGAAACTGATCTCATCTATCCATTGATTGAGGTTGCGGCGAATCTTGCTGGGGTTGATTACAGAACGCTGGATCACAAGGGCAAGACCAGCTTGAAAGTGATTGGCGATCACAGTCGAGCCATGAGCCATTTGATTTGCGATGGAGTCACGGCTAGCAACCTTGGCCGCGGCTATATCCTTCGACGACTGCTGCGTCGTGTGGTGCGTCATGGACGCCTGCTTGGCATTGAGAAGCCTTTTTTGCAGACGATGGGAGAAGCCGCGATTGCCTTGATGGCAGAGGCCTATCCCCAGCTGGAGGAACGCAGAGAGGTGATTCTGTCCGAATTAAAGCGTGAGGAAGCACGCTTCCTTGAAACCCTTGAGAGGGGTGAAAAAATGCTTGCCGAGCTCTTAGCTACTAAGCCTGAGCAGATCTCAGGAGTGAAGGCTTTTGAGCTGTATGACACCTACGGATTCCCACTTGAGCTCACCCAAGAGATTGTTGAGGAGCACGGCTTGCGTGTTGATCTTCAAGGCTTTGAGCAGGCTATGGAGCAGCAACGTCAGCGGGCTAAGGCCGCAGCAGTCAGTATTGATCTCACTCTTCAGGATGCCATTGATCAAATGGCGACTGAGTTGGAGGAAACCATCTTTGCTGGTTATGACTGCCTTGAGCAAGCGAGCAGTGTTCAAGCCCTTGTTGTCAATGGAGAACCGTCAGCTTGCGCCGTTGCTGGTGACATGGTGCAGGTTGTGCTTGATACGACTCCCTTCTATGGAGAGGGTGGTGGCCAGGTTGGCGATCAAGGAGTGTTGGCAGGTGAGGGCAAGGATGGCAAGGGGCTGATCGTCACGATTGAAGCTGTCAGCCGCAATCGCAGTGTTTTCGTTCATAGCGGTCGTGTCGAACGTGGTGAATTGGCGGTAGGCGATGTTGTTCATGGTCGAGTGGATCAAGCCTGCCGTCGTCGTGCGCAGGCCAATCACACGGCTACCCATCTCTTGCAAGCGGCCCTTAAGCAGGTCGTCGACCCTGGCATCAGCCAGGCAGGTTCGTTGGTGGATTTTGATCGCCTGCGTTTTGATTTCCACTCGTCTCGTGCTGTTAAGGAATCAGAGCTTGAACAGATTGAGCTTTTGATCAATGGCTGGATTACTGCAGCTCATGATCTGAACGTTCAAGAGATGGCCATTGATCAGGCCAAGGCGGCTGGTGCGGTTGCGATGTTTGGCGAGAAGTACGCCGAAATCGTGAGGGTTGTCGATGTACCAGGCGTGTCGATGGAACTTTGTGGCGGCACCCATGTGGCCAATACCGCTGAGTTGGGGCTGTTCAAAATTGTTGGCGAAAGTGGTATCGCTGCAGGCATTCGTCGTATCGAGGCCGTGGCTGGCCCAGCCGTATTGGCCTACCTGAATGAGCGCGATGCGGTGGTCAAGCAGCTTGGGGTGCGGTTTAAGGCTCAGCCAGGCGAGATCGTTGATCGTGTAGCGGCTCTAGCTCATGAGCTCAAGGCTGCGAACAAAGCACTTGTATCGGCTCGTCAGGAGCTTGCGCTAGCCAAGTCGATGGCCTTGGCGTCTCAGGCTGTTGTTGTTGGTAGCAGCCAACTTTTGGTTAGTCGTCTGGATGGCGTGGATGGTGCTGGCTTGCAGAGTGCGGCGCAGGGATTGGCGGATCAGTTTGGAGATCAGGCGGCGGTCGTCCTTGGTGGCCTTCCTGATCCTGCTGATCTTGGCAAGGTGATTCTGGTAGCAGCCTTTGGCAAAACGGTGATTGCTTCTGGTCAGCAGGCCGGGAAATTCATTGGCAAGAT
>CATBLW010000307.1 GCA_949486985.1 Prochlorococcus marinus str. MIT 9215 | reverse complement strand
CGCCTTAATTACAGAGCAGTGTTTTGATGAGCTTGATGCCCGCCCAGTTCGTCTCTCCAGCCAAGACATTCCCACTCCCTATAACGGCAATTTGGAAAATCTCACAATCATTCAGCCTCACCAGATTGTTGAAACAGCCCAGCAGATCGTGCGTCAGGGGCTCTGATTGATGGCACGTCATCAGGGTTGGTTTGCCCTAATCCTTGCCCTGGCGATTGCTGCAGGGGCTGTATTAGCAACGAATTCTCTTCAATTAGGCCTTGATTTGCGCGGTGGGAGCCAGCTCACCCTTGAGGTGCAGCCTGCCGGCGAGATCACGCGTGTGAAGTCCGAACAACTGGAGGCCGTCAAGGTTGTTTTGGATCGAAGGGTGAATGGTTTGGGTGTGGCTGAATCCACCCTGCAGACCATTGGTGAGGATCAATTGGTGCTCCAGCTCCCTGGGGAACAAGATCCCTCAAGAGCGGCCAAGGTCCTAGGCAGCACAGCTCTTCTTGAGTTTCGTGCTCAGAAGCCCGGTACCGAATCTGAATTGCGAAATTTGACTCGACTGCGTGCCCAGGCCAGGGCGATCCTTGTTGCAAAACAGAACCGAGCCAAGACAGGAGAAGTCCCCAAGGAAGATGAACTGGATCAAGAGCAGTTGCAAGCTGCTCAGAAGGTTTTGGGTTTGCAGGGAAGTTCAGGTAGTGAAATTCAGCAGTTGGAGCAACTTCTCGACAAGGTGAATGAGCAGATTGTGCTCAGCTTCGAACCTGCTGCTCTCACCGGTAAGGATTTGGTTACAGCAGGCCGTCAGCAGCAAGCCAATGACCCTGGTTGGGAGGTGACACTTTCATTTAATCGAGAGGGTGGAGATAAGTTCGCAGAGTTAACTCAATCGATTGCCGGTACAGGGCGTCTGCTTGGGATTGTTCTTGATGGAAGAGCGATCAGTGAAGCCAGTGTTGGAGAGCAGTTCAAGGCCGCTGGCATCACTGGCGGTGCCGCGACGATTACCGGCAATTTCAGTGCAGAGGATGCACGAGATTTAGAGGTTCAGCTACGGGGAGGTTCTTTGCCCTTGCCGGTCAAGATTCTTGAGGTCCGCACGATTGGGCCGTCTCTTGGCGCTGAGAACGTGCGCCGCAGCCTGATCGCAGCGTTATCTGGGCTTGTGCTTGTGGCCATTTTTATGGTGGTTGCTTATCGCCTGCCTGGTTTGGTGGCGGTGATGGCGTTGAGCCTCTATGCGATGTTCAACTTGGCTGTATATGCCTTGATCCCAGTCACCCTGACCCTTCCAGGTATTGCGGGTTTCATTCTCAGTATTGGTATGGCTGTGGATGCCAATGTGTTGATCTTTGAGCGGGTTAAGGACGAATTAAGGCGTGGTAATACCTTGATTCGTTCGATAGAAACTGGTTTTTCTGAGGCGTTGTCTTCCATTGTTGATGGCCATCTGACTACGTTGATTAGTTGTGCAGCCCTCTTTTTCCTTGGCACGGGTTTGGTCAAAGGCTTCGCTGCAACCCTTGGCATTGGTGTGTTGCTGAGTTTGTTCACGGCGCTCACCTGTACCCGCACCTTGTTGAGATTCCTGATGGGCTATCCGGCTCTCAGGCGACCTACAAACTTTTTGCCTGCTCAGCAGCTGCCTTCCTCTTCTTCTTGAGCTATGGCTGTTTCCTCCCCATCTGGAAATCCCCAACGTCCTCTTCGCTTGGAACTTTGTCGTCAGCGCCGCCGCGTTTGGCTTATTTCTGGTGTGGTTGTGGTGTTCAGTTTGTTGGGTCTGATCCTTTGCTGGATTAATCCAACGATTGGCGCACCTGTGCGACCAGGGCTTGATTTCACTGGTGGTACCCAGATTCAACTTGAGCGCAATTGCGGCAGTACTTGCCAGAGCCTGAAGACGAACAGTGTGTCTGCCGTTTTGGACGATCTTGCGCTGCCTGAAGAGCAAGGATCGATCACGCCAAATCTTTCTCGAGCCAGGGTGCAACTCTTGGATGGAGGCAAGTCTTTGGCCCTCAGGCTGCCTTTCCTTTCTGCAGCGCAGGGTCAGGCTGTGATGGAAGCGATGGAGCCTGTCGCGGGACCGTTTCAGAGCGGTGGTCAGTCTGTTGACACGATTGGCCCCAGCCTTGGTGGTCAACTGCTGAAGAGCAGTTTGATTTCTCTGATTGTGGCGTTCACGGGGATCGCTATTTACATCAGCTTCCGTTACGACCGTCGTTATGCCTTTTTGGCATTGGTGGCCCTTGCCCATGACGTGATCATTGTTTGCGGTGTTTTTGCCTGGCTTGGTTTGCTGCGCAACCTTGAGGTGGATAGTCTTTTTGCGGTGGCCTTGTTGACGATTGCTGGCTACTCGGTGAATGACACTGTCGTTGTTTTTGACCGCATCCGTGAACGCAGTCGTGAGGATGTTTCTCTGCCATTAACGGAGCAGGTTGATCGTGCTGTATCTGCAACCCTTACGCGAACGCTTTACACCAGTGGCACAACATTGCTGCCATTGTTGGCTTTAATTCTCTTCGGTGGTTCAACTCTTTATTGGTTCGCTGTCGCCCTTGCTCTCGGGGTTTTAGTTGGAAGCTGGTCAAGTATTGCTTTGGCGCCTTCACTTCTTAGCCTTTGGCAAGGTAGAGGTTCCGGGGCTAATCCAAAGTCTGCAAAGGTAGCCGCAGGTGGCTAATTCCAAAGACTCTCTCCAGAAAGGGGGGGATCGATGGTTGCCCATCCTTTTCTTAGTGCTTGCTTTCTGGGATCTGAGAACTGAGATTCGCTTGCTCTGGGATCATTTCACAATTACTGAACT
>CATBLW010000306.1 GCA_949486985.1 Prochlorococcus marinus str. MIT 9215 | reverse complement strand
CCGCTTCTCCTAAGTAAATTGTTGAGAGAAGAGTTGAATGCTTCGCTGTTGTCAATGCATCGACATTGAGTACGTTGTTGATGTTGTTGAAGCTTGAATGGAGTAGATCTCTGATTGCGCTTTTGACGTTAGGGATCAATGAATTTGAGATCTAATAAAGTCGTAGTTCAGTGTCGATATAGATAATTGAATAAACTTGGCTGCTAAGAAATAGTTTAATTGCTTTGATTGACAGTAATTGTGACGTAAAAGGCCTTGGTTCTTCTTTTGGTCATGTCTGGATAATTTTTATTTGGATGATGGTTGGATGAGAAGTTGTTAGCTTTTCTCGGTTTTAACGCAACTTCGCTTTGAAAATAAACTCCTTTGATTGTTGAACAGGAGGCGCAATCGCCGTTGATGCTGCGTTGGCCTAAGTGGCTTTGTCTTTGTCGCAATGAAAGCTTTAGAGGTGGAGTTTTAAGGCGTATTCCTCAGCCAGCATCACAACCATGCTGCGGCTCTCCAGTTCGACTCCTGTGGTGCTCCATGGGCTCGGACTGGCTGGCAAGTTGTCTGGGCTGGCAAGGTTTGTATCGAGAAGACGATGCCATTGAGACGTCGGTTTCGGTAGATCGAAATGCATCGCTTTACTGAAGGCGTTGAAGCCCATCCACATCACAGATCCTTTGGCTCCGCGATTGATGCTGCAGCAGAGGCTGTGCGACCAACTGCTCCAATCTGGTTTTGTTGGTTCCACGCCATGCCATTGCAGCCAAAGATCATCACAGTTCTGATCTTGCAATAGAGGTGTTTCTTGTGGTGGATGAATCGGGCTGAACAACTCCGGCAGCATGCTGCGAACTTTGAGCAGTCGGCTGACGAAGAGGTGGAGCTCCATATCGCAATGATCTGGGTCCCAGATCATCCAGCCAAGAGGAGAATCTTGACACCAAGTGTTGTTGTTACCTCCTTGGCTGCGACTGATTTCATCACCCATTAACAACATCGGCACGCCTTGAGCGAGCAGCAAGGTTGCAATCAGATTGTGTTGTTGGCGATGGCGGAGTTTGACAATGGCTGGATCACTGCAAGGCCCTTCCACGCCGTGGTTCCAGCTGTTGTTGTGATTCTCTCCATCGCGATTGTTTTCGCCGTTGGCAAGGTTGTGTTTGCGGTTGTAACTAACTAAATCTTTGAGAGTGAAGCCATCGTGTGCTGTGATGAAATTCACAGAACGTCCTGGTCGCGATGGTGCGTCTTTGTAGTGGTCTGGGCTTCCCCTGAGGCGTTCGGCCAGGGTCCATGTGGTGTCGTCGTCTCCTTTCCAGAATGAGCGCAGACCATCCCGAAAGTGACCATTCCATGTGCCGATGCGCTTGGCGGGGAAATCGCTCAGCCTGTAGAGCCCTGCGCAATCCCAGGGCTCACTCACCAGTTTCAGGTCACTGAGCTGTGGGTCGGCTTCAATTTCTTCAAATAGTGGAGGGTGATCCAGCGGTTCTAGGTCTTCGCCTCGACTCAAAGCGACTCCTAAATCAAAGCGGAAGCCATCCACTCCGAGTTCAGTGGCCCAGCAGCGCATCGATTCAAGAATGAGCTGGCGTACGAGAGGGCGATTGGCGGCAATGCTGTTGCCGCATCCGCTCACATCCAGATAGTCACCATGGCTGTTTTGGTAGTAGTAAAGGCTTTCCCCAAATCCTCGCCAGCTCAATGTGGGCCCATCCCGGGATACTTCTGTGGTGTGGTTGTAGACAACATCGAGGAGAACTTCGATTCCCTGGTCATGACAGGCAGCCACCAGCTCGCGCATCTGTTGGCGACCACGCATGGGGTCGTCTCCAGCTACATAGCTGTGATGGGGTGTGAACCAATTGAGCGGGCTATAGCCCCAGTAGTTGTTCCGTCCAGGTGGCGCGTCAAAGGGGTCAAAGGCAAAAACAGGCAGTAGTTCGATGGCTGTGATGCCCAGCTGGCTGAGGTATGGAAGTTTTTTGATTAACCCCAGGTAGGTGCCTTGTTGTTCCGGTGCTACTCCTGATTCCGTCCGTTTGGTGAAGCCACCGACATGCAGTTCATAGATCACACTGCGGTTCCAGGCATGTCTTGGGCGGGGGTGGCTTGCGAAGTCAAAGCTGTCTCGTTCGCAAACGATGCCTTTTAGGCAGTTTTCGCTATTTGAAAAGGTGCCCTTTGCGGCGTCTCGTTGATAAACATCCCAGCCACCGATGGCTCTTGCACAGGGATCCAGCAAGACTTTTGAGGAGCGAAAGCCATGGCCTTCAGGATCTTGTGGCCCTTGCACTCGATATCCATAACAACAACCGGCTGTCAGACCCTCAACCTCTACATGCCAATAGTCACCCGATCGATGGCAATCGTTGAGTTCAATGATGCGTTTGGGTTGGCTTGCGTTGGCATGGTCAAACAACAACAGTTCAACCTTGCTGGCAGCGGGTGCTGCCACGGAGAAATTCACGCCTCGGGCAGTAATTGAGCTGCCTAGAGGCCAGGGAGTGCCGAGATGCATCTTGCTTTCTGGTCTTGCCCGCGCATCGCAGGAAGCATTAATCACAAACCTAATGGCTTAGGGTTTTTGAACAAGTCTTGAAGGTGCTGCTTGCTGTGGAGATGGGCCGCCCTCCTGAGCAGCTGAGTGATGCGCTTTGGGTCTTCCCCCCTAATCGCGATTGTGAGGGTGGAACCTCTTGGTGGCTGGGATGTCAGTCAGAACCTTTGTTGATTGATTGTCCTCCAATCACATCGGCAACTTTGGAGACCTTGAAACAGCTTGCTGCAGGTCAATCTCCTTTGATTCTGTTGACCAGCCGCGACGGGCATGGTCGGGTGCGGGCGCTGCAGGAGGCCTTGGGATGGCCTGTGTTGGTCCAGGAACAGGAGGCTTATTTGCTGCCTGGGATGAAGGCTTTGCAAAGTTTTGGTGAGCAACACATCACCACTGCCGGGATTCGTTTGCTTTGGACGCCAGGACCGACGCCAGGTAGTTGCGTGGCGTATGCACCCGATCCCTGGAATGTGCTGTTCTGCGGACGTTTGTTGCTTCCTGTGGCATTTGATCAATTGGGTTTGTTGCCCAATCGACGAACTTTTCATTGGCCTCGTCAGCAACACAGTATGGAGAAGCTGCGTCAATGGATTCCCCCAGAAGCAAGGCCTGCACTGGCTTCTGGGGGCAGTCTCTCCCTGTTGCGTGGGCAGGGTTTGATGGCCTGGGATGCCTGTCAGGTGCTAGCTGATCAGCTGGCTGGCTGATCCTTTGATCGTATAAAGCATTGCGCCACAGGCTCTTTCGGTTGCCGCATTGGCCGAGTGTCCATACGATTGGGCCGCTTCTGGATAGCAGTGACGAATTTCGTCCGCCTTCCCGTCACTGAACAACTTCCGCACTTCACTCCTTCCCAATGAACAAAGCTGATCTTGTCAACTTGGTTGCGGCTCGTACTGATCTAACCAAGACAGACGTCTCTCTAGTGGTTGATGCCGCCATCGATACCATCATTGATTCCGTGGTGGAGGGCAAAAAGGTCTCCATCCTGGGTTTCGGCTCTTTTGAGCCTCGCGATCGTTCTGCTCGTCAGGGTCTGAACCCAAAGACCGGTGAAAAGATCAAGATTCCTGCTAAGCGCGTTCCTGCTTTCACCGCAGGCAAGATGTTCAAAGATCGCGTTCAGGG
>CATBLW010000305.1 GCA_949486985.1 Prochlorococcus marinus str. MIT 9215 | reverse complement strand
GATCAAAACGCTTGTTATCAGCCCATCAAGATGATGATCAAAACAGCGATGAAACTTACTCACCACTGAACCTGGCCAACAACACAAGCACTGATTCAGAACGAGAAAGCTCAAAGGATGTCCCAAAAATCGAAAATATATGCCGAATCAGCCTTTAGCCAAGCATTGCCTGGCCCTAACCAAGCAAGCTCTAACCATTGACCAGCAGAACGAACTAGAAAGCTTGCGCAGCAACAAGCTAATCAAAAATCCAAAAGCTCACGGAAGTAGGCAATGGTGGAAACCAAGCCATCTTGCAAGTTCACCTGCGGCTGCCAACCAAGTTCCTGCACAGCCAAATCAATCACAGGTTGCCGTTGCAATGGATCATCCGCAGGCAAAGGCTGCTCAATCAATTCAAGAGCTGGGTCGATCTGCTGGCGGATCTGATCAGCTAGCTGACGAATCGTGAATTCAGCTGGATTACCAAGATTAAGGGGACCAGAGATCTCTGCATTCATCAAGCGGATCAAACCCTCCACCAAATCTTCCACGTAGCAAAAACTGCGCGTTTGACTTCCATCGCCATACAGAGTGAGCGCTTCACCGCGGAGGGCCTGAACAATAAAATTGCTAACCACACGGCCATCATCAGGCAACATTCTCGGACCATATGTGTTGAAAATTCGCGCCACGCGAATCTCACTGCCATGCATGCGCTGGTAATCAAAACAAAGGGTTTCAGCAATACGTTTGCCTTCGTCGTAGCAAGCGCGAATGCCATGGGTATTCACATTGCCCCAATAGCTTTCAGGCTGAGGGTGCACCTTGGGATCGCCATACACCTCACTAGTGCTGGCTAACAACAACCTAGCCCCAACACGTCTGGCTAAACCCAGCATGTTGTAAGTACCCAAAAAACTGGTTTTAGCCGTCTTCACTGGGTTGGTTTGATAATGAATCGGCGAAGCTGGACAAGCCAAATGCCAGATTCGGTCAACCTCAAGTTTGATCGGTTCGGTCACGTCATGGCGGATCAGCTCAAAACTCGGATGACCAATCCAACGAGAGATATTGAACTTGCGACCCGTGAAGTAGTTATCCAGACAAATCACCTCTTCACCAGCTTCCATCAAGCGATCAACCAGGTGAGAGCCAACAAAGCCTGCACCGCCGGTAATCAAGTTGCGAGGCAAACAAGCAATCATTCCAAGACAAGGATCACGAACAAGATTGATCTGAAGAACTGATGCCTAAAAACCATAAGGCCCGGTTTTCTTCCATCTTGCGCGGCCAGAGCAACAGACGCCATAAAATTCCCTTTAACTCTCTTGGGACTGTGAATGGCACAGCTGTTAATCAGCGGCGGTGCTGGGTTTATCGGTAGCCACACCTGTCTGGTGCTTCTCGAAGCCGGTCATCATTTGATGGTCATCGACAACTACCACAACAGCTCACCAGAAGCCTTAAGACGTGTCGCCAATCTTGCAGGACCAGACGCTGCCAATCGTCTCAACATTGTCGAAGGCGATATCCGCAACAGCGACGATCTAGATCGTGCCTTCAGCAATAACAAGCAAGACATTGAAGCGGTGGTGCATTTCGCTGGCCTCAAGGCTGTGGGCGAATCTGTCCAGCAACCACTTCTTTATTGGGATGTGAATGTTGTAGGCAGCTGCTGCCTGCTGCAGGCCATGCAACGGCATCGCTGTAGAACGATCGTTTTCAGCAGCAGTGCAACGCTTTACGGCTACCCCACACAAGTCCCGATCCCAGAGTCAGCAGCAGTGCAACCAATCAACCCCTACGGCCATAGCAAAGCAGCTGTAGAGCAAATGCTGATGGACCTGTCTGCAAGCGAGCCCGGTTGGCGCATTGCTCGATTGCGGTATTTCAACCCGGTGGGTGCCCATTGCAGCGGCAAGATCGGTGAAGACCCTCGCGGCATTCCCAACAACCTGTTCCCCTTTGTGACTCAAGTCGCTATAGGGCGCCGCCAGGAACTTCAAGTATTTGGCAACGACTGGCCCACACCCGACGGCAGCGGTGTTCGCGACTACATCCATGTCATGGACCTTGCAGAAGGTCATCAAGCAGCCCTGGACGTGCTGCTTCAAGAAGACCCCCAACTGCTCACTCTTAATTTGGGCAGCGGCACGGGGCACTCAGTTCTGGACGTGGTAAAAGCTTTCGAGGCCGTCAGTGGCCGATCTGTGCCTTACACAGTTCAAAATCGCCGTCCAGGAGATGCCGCATGCACAGTTGCGGATCCAAGTCAGGCTGCCGCCAGATTGAACTGGTCCACACACCGCAGCCTTTTAGAGATGTGTCAAGACGCCTGGACATGGCAACAGAACAATCCAAAGGGATACTCAACCTTGGATTAGCGCTCATGCACAGCAAGGCTTAAGGTCTCGTAGTCGCTGTCATGACAGTGTCCTGGGGCCATCCTCGTCGCAACCTGCTTCTCTGTGCTGGCCTGGATCTTCTGGGCCTGATTGTCATCCTGGCTGGGATGGTCGGCATCCGATCGCTATCACTAACGGGCCAGCTCAACTGGATTTTGGCCACGATCACGGCCTATCTACTTTTCGGCTGGCTGCTTGGCACATACACCGTTCTGGGCTGGCGCTTAATACCACGTTGGGCCCTAATCCAGCGTCTTGGCTTGTGCTTGATCAGCACCTTGATGGTGATTGCCATCCTCAGTTGGTTAATCAATCCTCCGATCACTGTCTGGCTGGTCCATCGCAGTAGCCAAATTGCCTGGCTGATCCCAGCAGTGTTTTGGTCACTCCTGGTACGGGTGAGTCTGCGACGAGGTGTCCTCCGAGCAGATGAACCCAAGCTTTTCCTAGTGGCTAGCAAAGCTGAAGCACAGCAGGCCCTCAAGCCCTGGCATCAAACGCCAACAAGGCTGATGCCTCGCTGGCTAGCACCAGAAGAGGTTGCCAAAAAGCGAGGCCTGCTCGTGCTGGCCATTGCTCCGAGCATGCAGCAACAGTCCGCTCAGCACCATCATTGGCTAGAGGCACTGGAACAGCGTGACCCACGCGAGTGCAGCCTGACAACACCACTAGCACTTGCTGAACAACAACTAGAACGGCTACCGCCAACATTGCTTCCAGATACTTGGCTCAGCTATTTAGAAATTCCCTGGAACAAATTATTCAATCCCCAACGTCAGCTCAAGCGCGTCGCGGATTTGGTGGTCGCATTAATCCTGCTGACAGTGACATCGCCGCTGCTGCTGCTTGCCGCTCTGCTGATTTGGCTTGAGGATCACGGCCCCATCTTTTATGTGCAAGAACGCAGCGGCTGGCTAGGCCAACCATTCATGGTTCTCAAACTACGCACCATGAAAGTGGCCCACCCCAATGCTCCAGCCAGCTGGACAAGTCCAGGAGACCAACGCATTACCAAAATTGGCAAATGGCTGCGTCGCTCACGCCTCGATGAATTACCGCAGCTCATCAACGTGCTCCAAGGTGAGATGAGCCTGATTGGGCCACGGCCGGAACGGCCAGAATTCGAACACGAGCTTGAAACACATATTCCTCACTACCGCAAACGGCACTGGATGAGACCTGGCTTAAGCGGCTGGGCACAAGTCTGCGCCCCCTATGCAGCCAGCGTGGAAGATTCAGAACTGAAGCTCTCCTACGACCTCTATTACCTCAAACACTTCAACACCTGGTTGGATCTATTGATCCTGATGCGAACAATCAAAACCGTGCTCAAGGTGGCGGGTCAGTGACGAACTTTTGGATACATCTGCTGAGAGCATGCCCACGCAGCCATGACGGCTGAGCAACTTGTCCTTGCCGGCGGTGGCCATAGCCATGCCCTTGTCTTACGACGCTGGGCCAT
>CATBLW010000304.1 GCA_949486985.1 Prochlorococcus marinus str. MIT 9215 | reverse complement strand
GATCCGACTAGCAAGTTATTGCGAGCAGGTGTTCCCAACATCCCTGCCGTCAGATTCGAAAACCTGAGGTTGGCTTTGGGGCCGAATCTGCGCATTGAGATTCCGCCCCTGGCCAATTTCCGCACAAAAGGGTTGCTCACCGTAAATGGACCTTTGGATCCAAGCCTTCAAGCCAGAGGTGTTGTTCGCTTAATCAATGGCCGGGTGAATTTGTTTACGACGATGTTCAGCCTGGATAAGCGGGCTCCCAATGTTGCTGTTTTCACGCCTTCCTTGGGGCTGATCCCCTATCTCGATGTCGCCATGACCAGTAGGGTCTCTGACACTATTGATGTTGAGACAGGAACGGCTTCTGCTTCGGCAAATGTATTTGACACCAATGGAACAGGTGCCGTTGGTGTTGCTGGTCAGTTGCGATTGGTGAAGGTGATGGTGGAGGTTGAAGGCCTCGCGAATCGTTTCGCAGACAACATTATTTTGCGAAGATCTCCGCCAATGCCTCGTAGTCAGTTGCTGGGTTTGATTGGTGGAAACTCTCTGGCCGGATTGTCAGGAGGGCAGGCCAGCACTGCACTGGCCACGGTATTGGGCCAGTCTCTGCTCTCTCCTTTTTTAGGATCGATTTCGGATGCTTTCAGTCAACGAATGCAAGTAGCCTTTTACCCCACTTACGTCTCCCCAGAGGTGACGGATGGCCAAGAGCGGGTTTCCGGGAAAGTTCCTCCACAGTTGACCTTGGTGACGGAAGTTGGCATCAATGTCACTGACCGCTTCGATCTCTCCGTTGTGGCGGCTCCGAACCGTAATGACATCCCCTCACAGGGCAACATCACCTATCAGCTCACTCCCAACGTTGGCTTAGCTGGTTCTATGGATACCCAGGGCACTTGGCAGAGTCAACTGCAATTGTTTTTCCGCTTCTGATGCGTTGACCTCAGATTCTCCTCAGTTCATTGGTGTTGACCTGGGCGGCACTGCAATCAAGTTGGCGCGATTTGATCAGCAAGGGCAGTTGATCGCGGAAACGCAGTTAGCAACTCCTCAACCGGCAACCCCAGGCTCTGTGACCGTTGCTTTATGCGAAGCCATCGAGACGGTTGATCAGCATCGGCAGGCTGCTTTTGTAGGTGTTGGTTTGCCTGGCCCTATGGATGCGGCAGGGCGTGTAGCAAGAGTTTGTATCAACTTGCCTGGATGGTTGGATGTTCCCTTAGCGGACTGGTTGGAACCACGACTGAATCGTCAAGTCACGCTGGCGAATGATGGCAACTGTGCTCTTGTGGGAGAGGCCTGGCATGGAGCTGCTCGAGGCTTCCAAGATGTGGTGCTGCTTACCCTCGGAACGGGTGTGGGCGGTGGTGTGATGCTGAATGGGAATTTGTTTACGGGCCACAATGGGGCCGCGGCGGAGCCTGGTCTGATTGGTGTTGATCCGCAAGGTCCAAAGTGCAATAGCGGCAATCGTGGATCTCTTGAGCAGTTCGCCAGTATTGATGCTCTTCGGCGTCTTTGGGATGGCGACCCAGAAGATTTAAGTCGCCGCGCTGCTGCAGGTGATCGCGAGGCGATGGCGATCTGGAATCGCTATGGACAAACCTTGGGAATTGGTATTAGTTCCCTTGTTTATGTGTTTACGCCACAGTTGGTGTTGATAGGCGGTGGACTTGCCGGTGGCGCGGTCCATTTTTTGCCTGCGGTGCGAGAGGAGGTTGAGCAGCGGGTTCAGGCTGTAAGTCGGGAGGGGTTGCAGATTCGTTCCTGTGATCTTGGTAATGGGGCTGGTCGTTTAGGGGCCGCTCGACTTGCCCTTGATCGTCTATTCACTCTCAAAAACATGCCTGAAGCAGGATGATGGAGAGCAGCTGAGTTGTTGTGATGTCGATTTCTGCAGGCGTACCGGAACCTTCTCCGGAATTGTTGAAGCGAGCCATGCAGCTGCGAGCTGCAGCGATGCAACTTGGCCAAACCGATAACGAGCAACGCCGTTCGGCATTGATGGCCATGGCGATGTCTCTTCAGGCCAGTGCAGAGAAGATTGTTCAAGCCAATGGCCAAGATCTCGAGAACGCGCGAACTGAGGGATTGGCTTCAGCCTTGATGGCTCGGCTCAAGCTTGATCAGGCCAAGCTCGCTTCAGCGATTGAGGGGGTCAAGCAGTTGGCCGAGTTGCCTGACCCACTCGGATTAAGGCAGTTGCATCGCGCTCTTGATCAAGGGCTTGTGTTGGAACGTCTGACTGTTCCTTTAGGAGTTTTAGGGGTAATTTTTGAAGCCAGGCCTGATGCTGTTATTCAGATTGCCGCGCTGGCAATACGTTCTGGCAATGGTGCTTTGCTTAAGGGCGGCAGCGAAGCGAGTCTTACCAATGTGGCGATCATGGAGGCCTTAAAGGAAGGGCTTGCAAAGACAGACGTGTCTTCTGATTGCCTTGAGTTGCTTACAACCCGTCAAGAGAGCTTGGCCTTGTTAAGGCTCGATGGTCTTGTTGATCTGATTATTCCTCGCGGTAGTAATGAATTGGTGCGTTTCATTCAGGACAACACCCGCATTCCTGTGCTTGGACATGCCGATGGAATCTGTCATCTCTACGTTGATGCTGCAGCGGATCTTCCCCAGGCTCTGCGGATTGCGATCGACAGCAAGACGCATTACCCAGCCGCCTGCAATTCGATTGAGACCTTGCTTGTTCATGAGTCCATCGCGGCAGATTTTCTCCCGCTTGCAATCCCCGCTTTTCACCAAGTAGGCGTTCGCCTGCTTGGTGATGCAGCCAGTCAGGCTTTAGGAGTGGAGGAAGCTGCTAGCGAAGACGACTGGGCCACGGAATATCTCGACTTGATCCTTTCCGTGAAAGTGGTGGCTGATATGGACGCGGCCTTGGATCACATTCGCCGCTATGGCTCTCGTCACACCGATGCCATTGTCAGCAATGATCAACAGGTCGCAGAGCGTTTTCTGCGTGCCGTTGATAGTGCTGGGGTTTATCACAATTGCTCAACGCGTTTTGCCGATGGTTTTCGCTATGGCTTTGGAGCTGAAGTTGGCATAAGCACGCAAACCATGCCCCCGAGGGGACCCGTTGGTCTGGAAGGGCTGGTGACCTATCGCTATCGATTGCGCGGCGATGGCCATATTGCGGCTGATTATGGCGACGGGTCTCGCACATTTACCCATCAGGATTTGCCGTTATGAGGGACCATCTCCCTTTAGGAGCCATTCATGTCAATGAGCTGCGCTTGTGGGCTCATGTCGGCGTCATGGAGCATGAAAGGAGGGAAGGTCAGTGGTTCAGCTTGGATTTCAGTCTTTGGCTTGATCTTGATCAGTCTTCAGTTGATGATGACCTTGGCTCAACAGCCGATTACAGCTTGGCGATTACTGGTTTACAAGGATTGTCTTGCGAGTTGAGATGTCTAACGATTGAACATTTCAGCGAGCGGGTGCTGCAGCTTTTGGAAGATCTTTATGGTCCTGTCCCGATGAGGGTGCTGCTGAGGAAATGTGCAGCGCCGGTGCCAGGTTTCTCTGGCAGCGTGGCTGTTGAGAGATGTCGACATTGGTCGACGACCTGAGCACATTCACTTTGCCTGGCGAAATGAT
>CATBLW010000303.1 GCA_949486985.1 Prochlorococcus marinus str. MIT 9215 | reverse complement strand
CTTCGTAACCAGACCCTGGCGTTATTCAAGGCCGGTGAACTTGAACGCTCCCTTGCCATGCTTGCCCCTATTGATCAGTCAGGGAACAACCCTGACATCAGCCTGAGTGAAAGCCTAAGGGGCACATGGAACCGCAATCGAATCGACCATGAACGTCTCCAAGAACTGATCAATCAACAGCGCTGGTGGGAAGCACTCGCCACCCTTAATCGCCTCGATCACCCCTGGTGGCAAAGCCAGGCGGCACCACTTAGGCAAGAAGTTGAAACTGCAATTGAGTTAATACAAGACAAACAAGAGCTCCAGAGTCACGGGGAGAGCCCTTCCCACACCGTGCCTGTCAATGCTCTTAACGCTGCAGTAAGCCAGAGACTGGATCAAGGAATGGATGCCTGGAGTGCTTTTGAAGCAGGTTGCGCAGATCTCGGTGGCGAGGTGATCGAAGTGGGTCCAGAAAGCCTCTGCCAGAACTAAAAAGCAAGCCTCAGGTCAATGCACAGGTCAATAACTAACCAGCTGCAATAACTAGCCAGCTGCAATCACTCAACAGGGTCAATGACTCAACAGGGTGATCTACTCAACAGCCAACTGACTTAAATAAACTCCTTCTTCTCCATCAAGGTCGCTGAGACGCAATTCAATGGTTTCCGTGCGACGCGTCGGCACTTGCCGACCACAAAAGTCAGGCTGAATCGGCACTTCTCTGTGACCACGATCCACCATCACCAGCAACATCACCCGCTGAGGCCGTCCCCAGGCCTGAAGTGCCTCCAAGGCAGCTCGTACGGTTCGCCCCGTGAAGATGACGTCATCCACCAACACCACATGGCGACCCTCAACGCTCGTCGGCAAGTTGGTGGGTTCCACCATCCGAGTACCAATGCGGCCGAGATCATCCCGGTAAAAGGTGGGATCCAGACTTCCCTGCGCAATGGGATGGCCAGTGAGCTGCTCCAACTCACGCGCCAAAACGCGCGCGACATGAACCCCCCGAGTCGGAATACCAAGCAACACCAGCTCCTGACTGTTCGCAACAGACTCAAATACCTGAGAAGCCAACCGCTTCAAGGTGCGACCAAGCTCTGGTTGCGACAAGATCTCTACCCGGCCATCACTGCCCGTGTCGCTCATGGTGAAAGGTCAGTGGTATTTAGTTTATGCCGATCCAGCAGTGCCTCCAGATCCAGGCAATGGGCAAAAGCTGACGCAAGTCAGCACAAATGCAGCCCCTAGCCACAAAACAAGTAATTTGATTTTGGAGAAGTAGTTGAGAAGGGAACGCCACGATTGAGCATGCCGAACAGTAGTTCTGGAGACCCAATACGTCCCGGATCTGTCGCTCCTGTGGTGCTGACGATTCTTGACGGCTGGGGACACCGAGAAGGAAGCGAGCACAATGCCATTCGCAGCGCTGAAACGCCTGTGATGGATGCCCTTTGGCATGCCTACCCCCATACCTTGATCGAAGCCAGTGGTGCCTCAGTTGGCTTGCCCGACAATCAGATGGGTAATTCTGAAGTTGGCCATCTAACCATTGGTGCAGGGCGAATCATCCGCCAAGAACTTGTCAGGATCAGTGAAACCGTTCAATCAGGAGAACTGAGCCAGATCCCTGAGCTGATTGCTTTAGCCGAACGGATGCGCCAGTCAGGCGGCACCCTTCATTTCCTGGGGCTTTGCTCAGATGGTGGCGTTCACAGCCACGTGAACCATCTCTGCGGGCTATTGCAATGGGCAGCATCTGTAGGCCTCAACCGAGTGGCTGTTCATGCCATCACAGATGGACGTGACACCCCAACCCAGAGTGCTGGAAAATATTTGACAACCATTGAAGACACCATCGCCGAAACAGGTGTTGGTGAAATCAGCAGCATCTGTGGCCGCTACTGGGCCATGGACCGTGACAATCGCTGGGAGCGCACGGAAAGAGCCTTCAAAATGTTGACAGATCCCAACCAATCGATCAACGAAGAGTCTCCTCAAGAGGTTCTCAAGCAGAGCTACGCAGACTCCACAACAGACGAATTCCTCGAGCCGACAAGGCTGACATCAACCTCTCTGAAGGATGGCGATGGACTGGTGATCTTTAACTTTCGGCCGGATCGTGCCCGTCAACTAGTGAAGGCTCTAACCCTTGATGAGTTCGATGCTTTTCCTCGCGCCCATCAACCCCAACTGGACGTCGTCACCTTTACCCAATACGAGCAAGGACTACCCGTCGCGGTGGCCTTCCCAGCCGAATCTCTCGACAATCTCCTTGGCCAGATTGTGTCTGAACATGGCCTTTACCAATACCGCACAGCCGAAACCGAGAAATATCCCCACGTCACCTATTTCATGAATGGTGGCATCGAGAAACCCTTGGAAGGAGAGGATCGCCATCTTGTGCCCTCCCCCAGAGTCGCCACCTACGACCTCTCACCAGCGATGTCGGCCGACACACTGACCAACAGTTGCGTTGCGGCGATTGAGTGCGGTCTCTATTCGCTGATTGTGATCAACTATGCGAACCCTGACATGGTCGGGCACACCGGCATCATGGATGCCGCCAAGGAAGCCATCATCACCGTCGACGCTTGCATCGGTCGACTACTGGATGCAACAGGACGAATGGGCGGCACCATCTTGATCACAGCCGATCATGGCAATGCAGAAATGATGCAAGGCCCCGATGGCGAGGCTTGGACGGCTCACACCACCAACCCTGTTCCCGTAATCCTTGTCGAAGGAGAGAAGCGCAAGCTGCCTGGCTTTGGCAATGCGATCCAACTACGAGAAGGAGGTGGCCTGGCTGACATTGCGCCAACGCTTCTGCAACTGCTGGACCTACCAAAGCCAGAGGCAATGACTGGCCAATCTTTGATTGAGGCCATCGAGGCTCCGACACTCCCCAACCGCGTGCCTCAACCAGCCTGAACAAATAACTGCAAGGAGGAGCCTTTATCCTTCAAGAACAAGCCTTCCCTAAGCTCTACTGATGATCATCTCCATTCTTTCTTGGGCCTGGGTTGGAACGGGGGCCCTCTTAATTCTGCTGGTTCTACTTCATAGCCCCAAAGGCGGAGGCATGGGAGGGATTGCCGCAAGCGGCAGCACCATGCAGGCCGCCAGCAGCGGGGAAGCAACATTGAACCGCATCACATGGATTTGCCTCGCTATCTTTCTCAGCCTGGCAGTAATTCTTAGTGCCCGTTGGTTGAACTGAACTGACAACAGAGAAGCTCTAGCAGCTGCGATGCTAAGTCCGATGCTAAGGCACTTAAACGCTATCAAGATCGGCCTGATCGCCTTTAGACAAAAGTCTTTCGGCGCGATTAATTAGCTTGACAATCACAAAGAGAGACCAGCCAACCAATAAAGAATTGATCCCAACATTAATAATGCGACCAATAGCAATCCCTCCTCCGAAGTAGGGAATCACAAGATCCTGCCAATTTCCACCTCTAACCAATGGGTTAATCAATGGCATCAGCAAGTCCTTGCTTATAACATCAACAATCTGCTGGAACTGGGTACCAACAACAACAGCAATTGCCAAATTCAAGGCATTACCTTTGGCAAAGAAAAATTCCCCAAACTCCCTAAACCAACGTTTCAGCATGGTGTTCAATTAGTGCTTGGCCATTTCAACACAAAAAAAGCCAAGTCTTTGATCGTTTGAAATCAGCTGCAATCACTAAACGCTCTTGAGATCAAGGGAAGTAAATGCGGCCTTACTCTCTCGAGAAGGCCACGTTGATACATCCGGAACGGCCTGGAATCAAGAGAAATTTGGTGAACCAACCCTCTCTGCATAGGCCTCTTCGCCGTGCTCTTGCACATCCACTCCAAGGTTCTCAGCCTCTTCAGAGACACGAAAACGAACACCGAGACCACGCAGCACCGAGGCAATAATCAGAGTGCCAATCGCCGCGAGCCCGTAAGCAACCAGAACAGCCTGAAACTGCCCCCACACCAGAGCAGCGCGACCATGCTCCGCCAGAACAGTTCCCGCTGGATGGGCTGAGATCAACTCAGCACTGGCAAACAATCCCGTGAGCAAAGCCCCAACAGTGCCTCCGACGCCATGGACGGCATAGGTATCAAGCGAGTCATCAAAGCGCAGGCGAACCTTGAGTTGAACGGAGAGATAACAGAGCACAGAGGTCACAGCACCGATCGCCATGGAAGCGGCTGGAGTCACAAAACCTGCTGCAGGCGTAATTCCCACCAAGCCAGCCACTGCACCTGTTGCCATACCAACAGCCGTGGGCTTGCCATTTCGCCAGGTTTCAACCAATGCCCAGGCCACGAGGCCTGCGGCCGCAGACACATGGGTCGTGGTGAATGGCAAGGCAGCGCCATCAACAGAAAGCTGGCTACCGCCGTTGAAGCCAAACCATCCAAACCAAAGCAGACCAGTGCCTAAAAGGATCTGAGCCACATCATGGGGAGGTCGCACAGAACTAGGCCAGTTGCGACGCGATCCAATCAGACCGGCGAGGACAAGCGCCGAGACCCCAGAACTGATATGGACAACTGTTCCGCCTGCAAAATCAAGATCCTTGCCAAGCAATCCACCGCCCCAAACCATATGGGCCAGCGGTGCGTAGACAACAAGAATCCAAATTGGCGTGAACAGACACCAGAAACGGAAACTAATCCGTTCAACCAATGCACCTGAGATCAGCGCTGGCGTGATGATCGCAAACATGCCCTGGAAGAGAGCAAAGGTGAGACCATTCAGCTCAAGGCCATCCCATATGTCTGGAATGTTCTCAAGCAAGGCGTACTGGAAAGGATTTCCTGCAATGGCCTGAAATGAGCCGCCATCGCCAAAAGCAAGACTGAATCCAAAGCCAACCCAAACCAGGGTGGCGATGCCCATCATCACGAAGCTCATCGCCATCGTGTTGAGCACATTTTTCGATTGCGTAAAGCCTCCATAAAAGAAGGCCAAACCAGGTGTCATCAGCAACACCATCGCTGCTGAGATCAAGACAAGAGAGTTATGAGCATGAAACCCTGGCGATTCAGAAGCCATCGCAGGGCTGAAAAAGGCTGTGATGAGCTGAATGGCAGGAACAGCCAAAGCTGCAATCACCAATCGCCCGACCCTTGAAGTCAACAAAACAATCCGCTTGGTAGGCATTGCTACCGTTCCAGACAAAAAGGCCCAAGAAGGTTCACTATGAACACTTCCAAAGATTGGCTAGGTAGCAATTGATACGAACCATTCGGGAAGGCAGGTGGCCACAACAGCAAGAAGAGGCACTCTTTAAAGATGCTTCCAAGGATCAGACGCCTCATCCATCAGGCCATATCCCCTAAAGCCCTAACCAATCCGCAGACGCCATGGCCATCATGAAGCCCACTTTGATCCATGGATT
>CATBLW010000302.1 GCA_949486985.1 Prochlorococcus marinus str. MIT 9215 | reverse complement strand
GGCCAACCTCAGCATGGCAAAGCCCAACTTTAACCATGATGGCAATAACAAGAAGAGCATGCCTGGAGAGAGTTAGAGCTCGTGAATGAATACAATAAGATCAAGATCAAGATCACGATCAATGAAAGGAGTTTGAACCAAAAGCACTAATCCAAGAATCCGATTGACAATCAAATAGGCAAGAACACAAATATCATCAGACAAAAGCCTATCCAAGATTCAAAGCTTAACAGCCGAGCAAATAAGAAAGCAATCAATTGGATGCAGGATCAATCAAAAATGCCCATCAACTATGGGTTTATACGTGAGTCAAAACTCAAGCAGAAATGAGTCAAAGAGAGAGAGCTATTGACAAATACTTTTAGAATGAGATCAATACACTTTGATATTACTTCTACAGGCCAAGGAAATTGGAATAACTTCTTCTGGAAACCTATTCTTTCAAGTCGCCGGTTGTGAACGGCTGAAGAGATCGTCTAAATAGCGCTCTGTAACCGCATGATCATCGCAGCCGTTCTGAAACAAAAAACTGGCAAGGGCTGAACTCAGCACCCGATATTGATCCCAACGGGGATGAGAGTCGATGAAGTCCTTCATGCCGAGGTAGAGGACTTCAGGGATCTCAGCTTCCAAGCTCACGTAGGCATGACTGGACAAGGCATCTGTGGAATCAGCATTGATTTCAACGCAGCGTTCAAGGTGATTCCGATCCATTCAGCAGCTCTAGTGGTGTTGTTCTTGAACACAAGGAAGCCATAAGAAAGGCCTTCGCGTCAAAAGCAATGGACGATTCTGAGGATGGTTCGAGATCAGACAAGACTCACCTGACTGCAATGGTTCTCTCTTTCAAAATGGCCTGATTTGGTTGGATTGGATCCCAGCCGCAAAACTGTCAAGCAACATTGGCTACGTCATGCAAAAAACGCAAAAACCACAAGACCTGCACCGACACTTAAAGATTGCTTCATGCCCTGTGGAAAAAACTGCACGAACTGTGGAAATGTCTAGAAAAAATCGATCAAGGGACCAAGCATTAGCAGGGCTAATACGAGAAAGTCTCTTGAGACGCTTAGTAAAAAGAGACAGGTGAGGTGTTGATTTCGATGGTTTTTCTTTAGCTTTCCCCTAAGTCAGGTGACTTCAAGCTGTCGGGTCCCAAAGGGTGATTGGCATGAGGGTATGGGTGATGCCCGTGTGAGTGCTCATGAGCAGCCCCATGCTGGTGTTGATGGTCGTGGGAATGATCATGTTGGTGACTGGCTGATACCGAGGATTCCGAGCTAACGGCCGGAGGTTGGCACAAACCATTGCACTCACTTTCACAGAGCTTGCAGCTCTCCATCAAACCTTCAACGTGATGATGATGACTCTCCTGAACCAAGCCCACCTCTGACTCGAAGCCCAGCACAGGGTCTCTGTACTTACATAATGAACAATTCATCGCATTATCACCTTCAATCAATTCATCAAAACGATCTTTAAATGTGTCAATAACAAATGAATGATCGCCAAGATATCCAGCCTCTAGAAACTCAATATCTGGAAAATCAGCCGCTACTCTTCTTGTATGTTCACGAATCCGACTCACTAACACACCTGAAAACAAGAAATAAGGAAAGACTATTATTCGTTTAAAACCAAGACGCACGACATGCCTTAAACCTGGGTCAACAAGAGGAAATGTAACTCCAGAATAAACGGTTTCCCCCCAGCCAAATCCAAATCCCTCTACCAGCATCCTCGTGATCTTTGAAACATTGGAGTTCGCATCTGGGTCTGAGGATCCTCGACCAACAACCACCAGCAGAGATTCAGACATAGGAAGCGGAGAAGAGCTTTCAATAACTTCTTGAATACGAGCTCCTGCCGCTCCAATCATTAGATGATTAACACCAAGTTCTCTTGCATAATCAATAGTCAATCCCGTTTCTTTTGAATAGGTATTTAATACAGCTGGGATGTCATTCTTTGCGTGACCAGCAGCAAATAACATCGCGGGGATGGCAAGAACCCGATTAACATTTTGATCTCGAAGACGATCAAGACCATCCCTAAGGATTGGACGAGCAAACTCGAGGTATCCATATTCAACAGGGATTCCAGGCAGCCTTGAGCTCAGGGCCTTGGCTAGCTGAGCAAACTCCTCAACGGCAAGCCTGTTTCGACTGCCATGGCCGCAGATCAGAACACCAAGTCGTTCCTCTGCTTGATCAGAGTGCCCAGAAATCACAGAAAAGAGCCACCTATACAGAGATTATCGGGTGCCAAGCCACTCACCCATGAGCGTTGAGGTGGTTAAGGTGCAATTTCAGGGATCAGATGGTTGCTATTCCTCATCTCCTCCATGTAACCAACAGCATTGCTCAGGATGCCAGCATTGCTGGTGTGCTTGATCTAGGGAAAAAAGATCTTGCTGCGTTCCTGAAGTCTGCTCAAAGCAATCAAAAATCCTTGCTGATTTGTAGTGGCGGCACCACCAGCCGCTGTGCAGCCACAGGACATTGGAGCCTCGATCTACGCAACAGCCATCGTCAGCTTGATTTTGACGTGCTCAATCAACAGGTCGAGCTTGGTGCCGGACAAACGATGGAGACTCTGCTTAAGGCACTCGCTAGCAAGCAAAGATCATTCCCAACAGGTCTTTCAGGTCTTCCTGGTGCTGGTTATATCCTCACGGGTGGAATCAGCCCGCTGAGTCGATCTCAGGGCTTAGCTGTCGACCATGTCCTCGGATTTGAAGGTGTCTGGGGCCATGGCGAATGCTTTGCTCTTGCCAAGCCAGAAGCAGGCTGCTCCGAGCAGGATCAATGGCGATGGCGGGGACTTTGCGGTGCAGCGCCATTCCTGGC
>CATBLW010000301.1 GCA_949486985.1 Prochlorococcus marinus str. MIT 9215 | reverse complement strand
ATGTTCATCGGAGCGCTTGTTTGGCAAGTCTCTCCTGCTCTGCCAGGCCCACTGGCTTTGGCCTGGAGTTTCAAAGCCAGCAGTACCCTCGATTCCATGCTCGGCTACCGCATTGGCAGATTGCGCTGGTTGGGTTCAGCAGGCGCACGACTCGACGACATCCTCACCTGGCTTCCTTGTCGATTGGTGCTGATCACCCTCCCACTGGTGAGTCAGCCTTGGCATCGCTTTCCTGCTCTCATTCAAGCTGCCTGGAGAGAAGGATCGATGGATCCCTCGCCGAATGCAGGCCTATCTGAAGCCATCTTTGCCCATTGCGCTGTGGTGCAAATGGGCGGCACCAATTCTTATGGCCATCACTTGCTCAGGAAGCCAAAGCTTGCTGCTCAGGCACCAATAGCTGATCAAAAGGGGGTGAAAACAATTCTGAAGCTTGGCTTTCAGCTTGAGCTGGCTTGGTTGGCTGTCATCGCCTTGATGGCGAGTTGGCTTTCTTGAACTGGCTTCAATAAGCGCCGCGATCCATGGGCAATAACAAAACACCAAATGTGCGCAAAATGATCGCTAGATCCAAGATGAATGAACGACGGCGGGCATAGGCAAGATCAAGCCTTACTCGCTGCGAATAGCTGAGGTTGTTTCGCCCACTCACCTGCCAGAGGCCAGTCAGTCCTGGGCGAACAGAGGCAACTTCATCCATGAACTCCCCATAACGTTCAAGTTCCTTATCAACAATCGGTCGTGGGCCAACCACGCTCATCTCGCCAAGCAGCACATTGATGAACTGAGGCAGCTCATCAAGACTCGAACGACGCAGGAAGTTGCCGATTGGAGTGATCCTTGGATCCTTACGGAGCTTGAAATCACGCTCAAATTCAGCTCGCATCGAAGGCGATTGAGCGAGCACATTTGATAAGACTTCGTCGGCATCAGACCGCATCGTGCGGAACTTGATGCAACCAAAACGTTTGTAATTGCGGCCTACACGACGCTGAACATAAAAAACTGGGCCCGGCGAGCTGAGCTTGACCAGCATGGCCAGCAATAGCAATACAGGTGAGCCAAGCGTGAGAACAGCAATTGAAAAAACAACATCACCTGTTCTCTTGATCGATCTGCCTAGCCGGCTCTGCTGGCCGATTAGGTCCGTGGCAGGCAGAGGCGAGGGGGGTGCAGAAAGCACTTCAAGATGACGACGAGAGGCTTCACGTTTGATGTTTTTACTACCGGAATGCAGAACGAATCTCCGGGAGGCTGAACTCATGAAGCCTCCCTGTAATCGCAGTTACTCAATCTCAACATAGAAATCCTTGAAGCTCAACAGGGTCACTCGCAGCAACGGCACAGTCCCTTTGATGCTGTTGCCAAGCCTTGTTTAGTGCCGTTTCAAATCGTGTTGAGAAGGATTCCGTATTGAACTGTTCTGCCCAAAGACGAATGGATTCTGGAGGCAACTGTCGCCATAGTTTCTGCTCGTTAAACCAGCTGACGGCATCCACCACCGATTGGGCTGTCTGTTCAGGGAATAACACTCCAGTCGGAGAAGGTAGACCTGCTGCGGCACAGCGCACAGTGTCGAGCAGACCACCCCGCCCGAGTCCAATCACAGGAGCGCCTGCGGCCATGGCTTCTACCGGTGCGATCCCGAAATCTTCCAGACCGGCGTAAACAAAGGCTCGACAACGGCCCATCAACCCTTCCACCTGCTCTTGGCTTTGTCGACCCAATATCTGCACCGTCGGCCCTGCAAGACGTTTGAGGAATTTTTTCTCTGGACCATCACCCACCACCACCAAGGGCAACTTCAAACGATTAAACGCCTCGACAACAAGATCAACCCGCTTGTATGGAACGAGTCGGCAGAGGCAGAGATAAAAATCATCGCGAGGTTGATCCCAGCAAAAGCGCTCGACCTGGACAGGTGGATGCACGACCTCTGCATCACGGCGCCAGAACTGAGCAATCCGCCTTGCCGTGAAACGAGAGTTAGCAAGCAGGTGGTCAACACGTGCTCCAGAAAGTTGATCCCACTGCCGAAGACCATGCAATTGCAAGCGAATCAACGGCCCAAGAGGGCTTCTTGCAAGGGCAGAACGCCGTAGATAGGCATGCATTTGATCCCATGCGTAGCGAACGGGGGTATGCACATAACTGACATGAAGTTGTTCTGGCGAGGTGAGCACCCCCTTGGCGACGAGATGACTGCTGCTAATGACCAGCGGGTAATCACCAACATCTAATTGCTCAATCGCAAGCGGCAGTAGAGGTAGGTATTGCTGCACATGACTCACTCCCCAGGGCAGCTGCTGAATGGGGCTGGTTTGGATGCTGCGACCCGTTAACCAGCTTCCAGGCCTGTGGCTCTCGTCATCCACCAGAGCCGCCAAATCTGGACGAGAGCCCCTACTGGTGAGAAGGGAATCGATGGCTTGCACCACCTGCTCAGCTCCTCCGATTGAGCGCGGTGTAAACCACTCATGCACCAAGGCAATCTGCCGAGGCAGGTCGGTTGTTGCCTGGCCGGGCATGCCGGAATGCTCATCAGTTCATCAAGAAGTCTCTCAGCCGATTGCCGCAAAGGGATCAGTTTCCGAAGCTGGGTGTATGACCACCGAGAGCATGGCGATCAATTCCCTCCTCGAGGATTCCCTCAATCAGCCAGCATTTGGTGAAACTGGCCGCTTTCGCTGGCACGCCACTCCGGTTGGCATTGCCGCTGTATGGAATCAGGACAACCCCCCACTCACCCCGCCTTTCGATGATGCCCTGCAGGAAGGGCTGCAAGTTGGCTTGGATCTCAGCAGAGAAGAGCGAGAATTTCACCAGGTCAGTCATGGCTTGGTGCTGCTGTTTCATTCCTGAAGGCAGAAATTCTCGTTTAAACAGCTCGAAGGCTGCGAAAACCACGAAGGCTGCGAAAACCACGAAGGCCTCGACGATTAAATTGCAGTTCTGACTGGAACCGCTGCAAGAAGAGCCGCTTAAACGTATTCATGGCTTGGCAATTCTGGATCGATCGGGGCGGCACCTTTACTGACCTTGTTGGCATCAGCCCGTCAGGAGAGAGCATCGTTCGCAAGGTGCTTTCCGAGCAGCCTGACCAGCCTGGAGACCCTGCTGTTCAAGCGATTCGAGAGGTTTTGGCCGTTGATGGGGAGGACGCCATTCCCCATGGGTTGATTGATGAAGTGCGGCTGGGCACCACTGTGGCGACCAATGCCCTGCTTGAAGGGAAAGGTGAACCGGTCCTGTTGTTCACCAACACTGGCCTCGCAGATTTGCTGCGCATCGGTGATCAACATCGTGCAGAGTTATTTGCCTTACAGATCCAGCACTCGCCATTCCTTGCCCAGGCCGTTGTGGAAGTCACCGGTCGACTTGGTGCCGATGGCAAGGAAACCCAGCCTTTGGTGATTGATGAGGCCCTAGAGAGTGAGGTGAAGCGTCTGGGCGAAGTCGGTTACACAAGCTGCGCGATAGCTCTTCTGCATTCCTACCTCAATCCCAACCATGAATTGCAATTAAAGGATTGGTTGGCTGGCATGGGATTCAGCAATGTTGTTTGCTCTCATCAGGTTTGCCCGCTGCCTCGCTTGGTGCCAAGGGGACAAACCACCCTGGTGGAAGCAACAGTCTCCCCCGTCCTGTTTGGCTATCTCAATCAAGTGCGACGGGCACTAGGACCGCTTCCACGACTACGTGTGATGGGCTCCAGCGGTGGCCTATTGGCGCCAGATTGGTTATTAGCGAAAGACACGATTCTCTCCGGGCCTGCTGGAGGGATGGTGGGAGCGGTTGCAGCAGCAAGGGCCTCAGGTCTGATCCAGAAAGATCTGGTGGGTTTCGACATGGGCGGCACCTCCACGGATGTGTTTTATGTGCCTGCAGGACAGCGCGAGGAAGATTGGCAACGTTGCCCCGAGACGGAGGTGGCTGGTCAGAGATTGATGGCAGCCAGATTGCCGATCCATACGGTGGCGGCTGGTGGCGGATCAATCATCAGCAGCGACGGCGAGCGCTTGCAGGTGGGGCCGCATTCGGCAGGTGCAAATCCAGGACCAGCCTGTTATCGCCGTGGCGGACCGTTAACGATTACCGATGCCAATCTGTTGCTTGGTCGTCTGCAGGTCAAAGACTTTCCTGCTGTGTTTGGTGTCTCGGCTAACCAGCCGCTTGATTTGAAGGCGGTGCAAGAGCAGTTCGCCAGACTTTCCGCATCCATGGGCAGAACACCGGAGACGCTTGCGGAGGGGGCTTTAACCATCGCCGTGGAGCGAATGGCTGATGCCATTCGCCAGGTTTCGTTGCTTCGAGGGCATGACATCCGTGGTGGAGTGCTTGTGGCTTTTGGAGGTGCTGGTGGGCAGCATGCTTGCCGCTTGGCAGCGCAACTGGGATTGAAGCGGGTGTTGCTTCATCCGCTAGCTGGCGTGCTCTCTGCCCATGGGATTGGCCATGCACGTCAACGTCAACGCCAAGATCACTCAGTACGTCGCCCACTCAGCGAAGCGCTGTTAGAGACATTGCAAGCGCTTCGTGAACACGCGCAAGCCGAAGCAGAACAACGACTTCAAGAGTCGGGAGATCTAACAATTCGTTCTGGTCTCCCCTCGGTAACACGAGTGGCTCGCCTTGAGATTCGCTACTCCTCCAGTGAACAGGGTTTGATGCTGTTGTTGGAACCAACAGCGGATACAACAAGCTTGAAGAAGGCTTTTGAGACTGAGCACAAACAACGCTTTGGCTATAGGCCTCCTGATAACGAGCCATTGATTGTGGAACGACTCGAGGTTGATGTGTTGGCTTCCACAACACAGCCTGTTCAATCGCAAGAAATGCACAACAAAGCTGGACAGCAATCAGTCAGCCAAAAGACTGAGCAGCAATTTGTTCGGGTGCATTGGCCTGATCTGGGCTGGAGTTTGGTGCCTATTCATCAGCGTGAACGGCTGAAAACAGGCTGCGTTCTAGAAGGCCCAGCACTGATTGTGGAAAGCACCGGTTGCATTGTGCTGGAGCCCAAATGGCGAGCAACCCTGGACCCTCAGGGTGCCCTTTTGCTGGATTTCATCGCTTCAGAAGCGATCACAGATCAGCAAGCGGTTGCAGTTCCCAGCAAGCAAGCGTCCAGCCAGCAAGCGTCTAGCCAACAAGTCT
>CATBLW010000300.1 GCA_949486985.1 Prochlorococcus marinus str. MIT 9215 | reverse complement strand
GCTGGAGCAGAAGCAGCTGCTGCACTCGGTGCTGCCTTGGTATTGGCTTGAACAGCAGCGATCTCGGCCTCGCTTTCAACGATCAACCCAATCGTTTCGCCCACTGGGGCCATACTCCCTGCCGGCATCAGCACAGCAGCCAGATAACCCTCCTGAAACGACTCCACGTCCATATCAGCTTTATCTGACTCGACCACAAGCACAGACTCACCGCGTCCCACCTTGTCGCCAGGGTTCTTCAACCACTCAACGATCTTGCCCTCCGTCATCGTGGAGCTAAGGGCAGGCATAAAAATGTCGTGAGTCGCCAAAACCGTCTCCAGATGGGCTGACTAAAGGGATGTTAGGGGCTGATCGAACAGCCCGACGCTGAACGGATCAAGCCTGGTCGATCGACTGCACAACTCCATCACGAACAACCACGGAAACCTGCATTTTTTCAACCAGGTTGTCTCCGACTTTCAGATCGCAAAAACTCTCGATCTGACCTTGCTCAACAATCTGTTCCATTTCCAGCTCGCGCACTTGAGCTTGTTGTTGAAGCAGATTTCGCTTCTGCTCCTCGAGTTCAGCTCGCTTGGCAGCAACCTGCTGCTGCACCTGAGCGACCTGGTCTTGCACGCGTGGATCGAGGGGGTTCGCACTCTGGCGACGCACCTCTTCAACCACCTGTTGTCCTTCCTGCTCCAATTGCGCCAACTGCTGATCAATGTTGGCGATGCCATTGCTGATCTCTCGCTCTGCTTCCTCTTTCCATGAAGGTGTCACGACCGCTCGAATCGTGATCGCACGCTTGATCTGGAGGGTAGTGCCGTCAGACATGAAAACGATGAATAAGGGCCAAGCGTCTCAGCCTGTGGCCATGAGGTCAACCACCCAAAGCAATGGAAATGATCAGCGGCCGTAAATCGCAGCCAGCGAATCCTGATCACGCTGGGTAATCCTGTCGCGCCTTTGCTTGAGCGTTTGGGTCAGCAAACCGTTCTCAATGCTGAATGGCAGCACCAAAGCCACACCCATCAGACGTTCATCCGGCCTGGATCCTGGCCGATCGCTGAGGAGACGATTGAGTTCACCTCGCAGCAATCGCCTCAACTCCTGATCCCCTGGCGCGCCACCAAGATCATCGGCAAGCGATAGCCCCTGATCACGGGCCCAGAGCAACATCGCCTCTTTGCTGGGGACCAACAAAGCACCAAGTTGTCGTTCGTCCTGACCCACCACCATCACCTGTTCCAATAACGGGCTAGCCACCAAGGCTTCTTCAAGCGGGCCAGGCTCAATATTTTCGCCACTGCTCAACACAATCGTGTCTTTCAATCGACCTGTAAGCACCAAGGAGCCATCGGGTAAAAGCATGCCCAGATCACCAGTGTCAAACCAACCCTGTTCATCAAGCACCTTGGCCGTGGCCTGAGGCTTGCCGAGGTAGCCAGCCATCACCTGAGCCCCACGGACCAACACCAACCCTCGCTGTCGAAAGCGCAACGGGGCCTTGGTTTCTGGATCAACAATGCGAAACTCCGTCTCCGGCAAAGGGGGGCCGGAACTGCCACGGATGTTGCGCCATGGTCGACGGCAACTCACAACCGGACTGGTTTCCGTGAGCCCATAACCCACCAACAACTCCACACCTACAGCTTCAAAGAAGGCATCCACATGAGGAGCAATCGCACCACCTCCATTGATAGGGAATCGCAACTGCCCACCACAGAGTTGGTCAAGCACCTTCGGCCAGAGCAAGGTTGCAGACAAAGCATGCAAAGGCCAACGCAGTGTTGATTGCACAAGAGCCTTCAAGCGATTGGTCGGCGATGTCGGTTCAAGCAACAGGTCGCGAGCCGTGCGCCATGACGTTCGCTGAGCACTGCTATTGGCAAGCGCCGCCCGCAACAACCGCTGCTTTCCAGCAGGCATGGCCTTAACCGCCTCATCAAATCCCGCCTTAATCGCCTCCCAAAGCCTTGGCACTGTTGCCATCACAATCGGCCGCACCCTCGGCAGATCTCGCTTCAGCTGCTTGATGGTCGTATAGCTCTGAGTGCAGGCACAAGAAAAGAAGTAGTACTCCGCACTGCGTTCATAGGCATGCCAAATCGGCAACACGCTCAACACTGGCGAGCCTGGGGCGGGATAGGCCACACAGGCCAAATAGCGCATCTGATGCAACAGGTTGGCGTGACTCAGAGGCACACCCTTGGGCTGCCCTGTCGTCCCAGAGGTGTAGAGAATCGTGGCCGTTGTTGTAGAAGCGGAATCACGATCCCGACCTGCTATGGCCTCGGGCGCAAGTTTGCCTGTACCTGCAGCAAGCAACGCCTCCCAACTGATTAAGCCTTCTGCAGGCTCGCCTTCAAGCTGCACCACCAAACGCAAACGTTGACGTTGGCCATCCTCCAAAGCGAGCTTTTTCCATAACTCGGCTGTCTGCACGACCAAGGCAATGGCACCTGAATCTTCGAGGATGTAGCGCAGCTCATCCACAGGAGCCGTTGCACCTCTCACAGCATCGGCGGCTCCGGCGCGCATCAGACCTTGATCGGCGACAAGCCAGCGCGGGCTGTTCTCCGCGAACAAGGCCACCACATCACCACTGCGAATTCCAAGCTGCTGGAAAGCCGCGGCTGCCGTTGCAATGCGATCAGCCAATTCGGCGTAGCAAAAGCGCTCGACATGAGCGGCATGGGGCGCATCAACCGCAAGAACCTGACCATGTTGCGCAGCCAACCAAGGCCAGATCTGATCAACGCGGCCCAGCTTGCCCACATGGCTCTGATGGGCAAGCGCGCTCTCTTCCTGCTGATCAGGACGCCAACTTGCCTGAGCGAAATCGCCTTCAAGGCTTGTTTTCACTGCCTTACTGCCTTCCACTGACTTACTGCCTCTCGCGAAAACTGCTGAATGAGTCAGTCCAGGGCTACCACCCCTGAAGATCAGACGCAAACGAGCCAGGCGGCGCAACAGGCTTAGGGCGTTGCCACTGCAAGCCAAATCGATGCGCCAGAGCCTGCCGCATCAGCGGTTGCACCTCAGCAACAGTCAGCCCAGGCAGCCACTGATCCAAACGACCCACTTGGCATCCCGTCAATCCACAAGGGACAACGGCACTGAAGCCCTCAAGATCGCCATTCACATTCAAAGCCAAGCCATGTTGGGTAATCCAACGACGACAGCCAACCCCAATCGCGGCCACTTTTTTTTCCTCCAACCACAATCCTGTCAATCCGTCTCGTCGCTCGCCAGGTAGTTCTAATTGCGCCAAAACATCAATCAGAACCTGCTCGAGCTGACGCAAATACCAATGCAAATCAGTTTGATGGCGACGGAGATCTAAGACCGGATAGGCCACCAACTGGCCAGGCATGTGATGGGTCACTTCCCCGCCACGATCAATGCGATGCAAATCCATCGGCGGATCATCTTGATCAAAAAGCAAATTGGCCTCACTCGCGCCGCGGCCAAGGGTGTAACAACTGGGGTGCTGAAGCAGCCAAACAGCCTGTAATGACTGAGGTTTAGCAAGCATTCGCTGCTGCCATTCACGCTGCCAATTCCAAGCCTCCTCAAAGGGCACGGTGTCCAACGGCTCAAAAAGAAAAGCCGAAAGAGACTGTGCCGATGGAGGCTTTGTACCTAGCGTGGTCTTATCAACCGCCACCGGAGGGATGGCATGAAGCTTCTGATTCATGGACGCAATCTTGAACTGACCCCTGCTTTACGCGAATACACCCAGTCAAAACTTGAGCGCGCGGTTCAGCATTTTGATGACATGGTCAAAGAAGCAGACGTGCATCTATCGGTAGCCCGTAATCCCAGCGTGCCCCAACAGACGGCTGAGGTCACGGTTTTTGCCAACGGCACCGTGATTCGTGCGCAAGAGCGCAGTGAAAACCTCTACGCCAGTATTGATCTGGTAGCGAGCAAACTGTCCCGTCAGCTGCGTCGCTACAAAGAGCGCCACAGCGACCATCACCACAGCCCTGGACACCGTGCTTCGGTAACCCCAACCACAGAAGCTGTTATTGAAGAAGCTCCCGTGGATGGCTCCCTGCTTGATGGCAAGGAAGCGCATCTTCCCAATCCTGGTGTAAGGCGCAAATACTTCCCGATGCCGCCGATGTCTGTCGACGCAGCCAGGCACCAGCTTGACCTGATCGATCACGACTTTTATCTCTTTCGAGAAGACGTGAGTGGGGAATTACAGGTGATTTACCGTCGCAACCACGGCGGCTATGGGGTCATTCAGGCTCGAGAGTGAGCGATTCGTTGCCTTTGCAAGGCCGTTCTCACCAACGTGAATTACCTGATCTGGCATTGCTCATTCATCAAGCAGTGCTCGATCCTCACCTCGACCAAGACCAGCTGCAACAGGCCTGTGATGCCGCACGCCACTTCGGCTTTGCAGGTTTGTGCACCACTCTCAACCGCTTACCAGCGGCTAGAGAGCGACTTGGCCCTTGCGGTGCCACAAAGCTCATTGCGGTGATCGCGTTCCCTTTTGGAGCCATCCCGAGCAGCTTGAAACAAGCCGAAGCGGAATGGGCGGCTGCCCATGGGGCGGAAGAACTCGATGCCGTACCAGACTTCATGGCCCTCACTGAAGGGAAGGCAGAGGTTTTTGCAGAAGAGCTTGCAGCCCTATGTGAACTGGGACTGCCTGTCAACGTGATTCTCGACATGAACCGCTTGTCGAAGGACAGCCTCAACCTTGCTGTGGATGCCGCGATTGATGCCGGCGCTGCAGGATTACAAACTGGCAACGGTTTTGGCGCTCCAGTCGTTCCAGCTGATGTACGGCAACTCACCAGCCTGGCGCGAGGGCGTTGCGCCATCAAAGCCGCTGGAGGACTCCAGACGCTCGACCAAGCTCTTGAACTGGTGGAAGCCGGAGCCAGCAAACTCGGCACCAGCCGAGGTCCGGAACTGATGCATTCACTGCGGCATGGCCAAAAGTGACGAGCGAGCGAAGCCTTGAAGGCCTCTGCCTAAAGGTTGGGCCTCTTGGAGAAAATGACCGCTTGCTGACCCTGCTGAGCGATCAAGAAGGCTTAACAAGGCTTGCCGTTCCAGGGGCACGAAGACCACGTAGCAGTCTTGCTGCAGCCATGCCATTGACCTTGCTGCAGCTTCAGGTCGGCGGTCGTCGAGGTCTTGCCCGCGTGCGCCAGCTCAAAGTGTTGCGGAGCTTCAGCAACGTTGGCCAACAACTGGAGACACTCGCTGCAGCTCAGGCCATGGCGGAACTCAGCCTGATGTTGGTCGCCGGCGACGACCCCCTACCTGGCCTACTGAGCACCATGCTGATTCATCTCGAACGACTGGATGCCATCAGCAAAAACAGTCCAATCGATCAAGACATAACCCTTGCCAGCAGTGTGCAAGCTTGCCTGCATCTTCTTGCTCTTGGTGGCTATGGCCTGCCAGTGCAGGAATGCTGCCTCAGCGGTGAACCACTGGAACCGCCCTTAGGTCAATGGAGCTGGCGCTGCAGCCTGATTCCGGAGGAAGGCTTTGCCATTGGCTCCCAGCCGGGAGCCACCATGCAGCTGAACCCTTCCGAGCTCGCCCTTTTGCAGCGTCTGATCCGCCCATCTCTGCCCATGCGTCGTGATGGCGAACTGATGGGTCCGAGAGACGTTTGGCTAAGGCTGTTGAAAGTGGTGGAGTGCTGGTCACGTACCCATCTGCAGCACAAACTGCGTGCTCTGGTGATGTTGCGTGAGGCCATACCTAGCTCAAGCGATAAGCGATCATGAGCGGGACTTCATCAGCATCTTGAGCGGTCCAACTCTCAACAATCCCGAACCGGTCTTACCGACAAGCGGCAATCCAGAAGGTCGCCGTGGCCTCGAAGCCGTTGTCCGTCTTGAGGGATTCCGACGGCTCTGGATCGGTCAGATCTTTTCCCAACTGGCCGACAAGTTCTACATCGTGTTGATGGTGTACTTGATCGCCCAGTACTGGGTGAGCAGCACACCTCAGAGCAATGAAGCCTTGGCGGAGGTGGCAGAGGCCATCCGCATGGATTTCCAAACCCGCGCCCAGATGATCACGCTTCTGGCGACGGGCATCTACGTGGCCAATACCATCCCAGCCATGGTGCTGGGCACAGTTGCAGGCGTTTGGGCGGACCGCTGGCCGAAACGCCGGGTGATGGTGGCCTCCAATGCACTGCGGGCCTTACTGGTGCTGACAACCCCTGTATTCCTCTTGCCTGGGCCGCATTTTCTTGGTCTCAGTTGGGGTTACTGGGCACTGCTCGTGATGACCTTTCTGGAATCGGTTCTCACCCAATTCTTCGCACCAGCCGAGCAAGCAGCAATCCCCATGCTGGTGCCCAAGCAGCATCTACTTGCCGCTAATTCGCTCTATCAAGCCACAAGTATGGGCGCCACGATTGTGGGCTTTGCCCTGGGTGAGCCAATCCTGCGCCTTCTCCACAAGAGCCTCCTATCGATCGGTCTAGCAGGAGGGGAATTTCTGCTGCTGCCTTTTTGCTATGGCATGGCAGCCATCAGCCTCAGCACAATCCGCATACAAGAACAGCGCCGCTTCAGCTCAACAGACTCCGTCTGGAAAGAAATCGGCGAAGGAATACAAGTGTTGCGGCAAAGGGCTTCGGTTCGCGGTGCCATGGTGCATCTCTTGTTGATCTACAGCCTTTTGGCAGCGCTTTATGTGCTGGCCATCAGCCTTGCCTCCTCGATTAAGGGGCTAGGACCAACAGGCTTTGGATCTCTATTGGCCATGAGTGGTCTTGGCATGGCTCTGGGGGCTGTCGTCATCGCGCAAATCGGTCATGGCTTTCATCGCCATCGCCTTGCCGCCTCAGGATTGGGCACGATCGCTTTGTCCCTTATCTTTCTTGGCCAGCTGCAGGGATCAATGGAATTCACCCTGCTCCTCTGTGGGCTGTTGGGAATTGGAGCCGCACTCGTTGCCATTCCCGCTCAGACAACTATTCAGGAAGACACCCCGGAGGAGCTGCGCGGCAAGGTGTTTGGTCTTCAGAACAATCTGATCAATATTGCTCTCAGCCTTCCTCTAGTGCTGGCTGGGGCCTTGGCTAGTCGCTATGGGCTCTTACCAGTGCTCTGGCTACTTGCAGCACTTGCCTTGCTGGCAGCTCTTCTCGAGCGGCCATGGCAACGCTGCTAGCTTTCTGATTCAGCAGGAGGATTGCTGCAGGTGTCGCACATTGCCTGGCTGGGCAAAAAAACGCCGTTCTGCGGCAATGTCACGTACGGCCTCAACACCACTGAGGCCCTAAGACAACGCGGCCATCAGACGAGTTTCATTCACTTCGACAACGCCGGAAGCCCGAGCAACAGCGAGAACGCTCTCGAAGCCACTGACCCAGAAGTCAGCCTGCCTTATCTGGTGAAATCACAGGTTTACACGATTCCTTCGCCCGGAGCGCAACGAGAACTAAGGGAATCATTTGAACGGCTTCAACCCGATCTCGTCCACGCCAGCCTCACGCTTTCCCCTCTCGATTTCCGACTCCCAGAGCTCTGCGAACAACTGAATGTGCCATTGGTGGCAACCTTCCACCCTCCATTTGACAGTGGCATGCGCCACCTCACCGCCGGCACACAACAGCTGACTTATCAGCTCTATGCCCCTGCATTGGCTCGTTATGACAAGGTCGTCGTCTTCTCAGAGCTGCAAGCAGAGGTTCTAACCAGGCTTGGGGTTAGCGAGCAAAAACTGGCCGTCATCCCCAATGGTGTTGATCCTGAATGCTGGGCACCAGCAGGTCTGCAGTGCACCAATTCCATCCAGCAGCAGGTGCGACAGCGACTCGGGGAAAAACGAGTCTTCCTTTACATGGGTCGGATCGCAGCAGAAAAGAATGTCGAAGCACTACTCAAGGCTTGGCGTCTGATCGATACCAAGGACTGTCAGCTCGTCATCGTTGGCGATGGTCCGCTGCGCTCGACACTGCAAAACAATTCAGCCACAACAGAAGAAGGTGACGTTCTGTGGTGGGGCTACGAATCGGATTTAGACACCAAGGTCGCCCTGCTCCAATGCGCTGAAGTCTTCCTGCTGCCAAGCCTGGTGGAAGGCCTGTCGCTCGCCCTATTGGAAGCCATGGCAACAGGCACGGCCTGCGTCGCCACTGATGCCGGTGCAGACGGAGAAGTTATCGATGGTGGTGCCGGGATCGTGCTCAGCACGCAAGGTGTCAGCACACAACTGCGAACCCTGCTTCCGGTGTTGAGAGATCAACCGGTGCTGACAGCCGAACTGGGTCGCCGTGCTCGGGAGCGCGTTCTAGAGCGCTACACACTGACTCGAAATATTGATGCTTTAGAGACCCTCTATGGCGAGCTGCTCAACGCAACACGACTCGCCGCCTAACTAGGCGAGTTCTCGGCTGCGTTCTGCTGCTGCCAGCACAGCCTCAATCAAAGCTGAACGAACACCAGCCTGCTCAAGCTGACGCAATCCTGCAATCGTTGTGCCTCCTGGAGAGCTCACCATGTCCTTGAGCTGGCCTGGATGCAATTCATGCTCCTTAAGCAGTGCTGCGCTACCTGCAAGGGTGCGATGAGCGAGATGCTCAGCAAGCTTCCTCGGCAACCCTGCCGCTACAGCTCCATCAGCCATGGCCTCAGCGATGACCGCCACGAAAGCAGGACCTGACGACGTCAAGGCAAGAAAGGCATCCAACTGCTTCTCGGGCAATTCCATTACCTCGCTCACAGGTTGAAAAAGACCCTGAACACATTCGCGCTGCTCAGCCGTGACGCCTTGCCCCCAAGCAAGTCCTGTCAGACCTGCACCTACCAGTGCTGGAGTGTTTGGAACCGCACGCACGCAAGAGTGGCCGGGGAAGGACTTCTGCAAACGAGACAAGGTGACTCCGGCCAATACTGAAATCAGCAACGGAGAAGGATTGGAGGTTGGGGCAAGCGAGCCTGCTAAATCGGCGACATCATCAAGCTGCTGTGGCTTCACCGCGAGCAACTGAACAGGTGCATTCCAGACCTCAGCCGCGCCTGAATCCTTAGCAGCCATTACGCGTAAACCTTCTGGCAGCTTGCTGGCAAGAAGGTCAACACTGGAAGCATTCGCGACCAGCGCAACCACCTGATCAGCAGATAATTCTCCGCGCTGCAACAGTGGCAAAACAATTGCCTGGGCCATACGACCCAGGCCGATCACCCCAAGAGAGGAAAGCACGAAAACAACGAATCAGAGACCAGCAGCTGTGACGCCTCCCCAGGCAGGAGTGGGAGCGATGGTCGATTCCGCTGGTGCCGATTCAGAATCCTTATTCACCACCGTGGGGGCTGAAGCTTCATCTTGACTGGCATTGGTCACCGTTACGCAGCTGGGAGCGAAGAGAAAAATGCTTTCGCCAACGCGTTCCTGATGGCCATCAATGGCGAAAGTACCTCCGGCGACAAAATCCACAGCCCGCTGAGCTTGATCAGGCTCCATCATCGTGAGATTGAGGATCACAGTTTTGCGTTCACGCAACGCCTGAATCGCACTGGGCATTTCATCGAAACTCCTTGGTTCCATCAAGTTGACTTCAGCCGCGGTTGTTGAAATGCCTGGCATTCCAATCACATTGGAACCGGAGAAGCCCTCACCCATATCAAAAGGACTTGACTCAGCCAGTGGAGCCAACGCTCCACCACCCGGTTGAGCCGTACTTTGATCAACCTCCATCTGATCATCGGTGTCGTAATCCAGTTCGTCGTACTCACTATCGAGATAATCGTCGCCAGCAACGACAGAACGAAGACGGGAAATAAACGACACCGTTGGGATCCTCTGGGGTGACATGTAGATAACTCAGCCAAAAGCTGAGAAGTAACGAGCCACCCTTTGGGGACTTCGAAACCTGTCACTTAAATAGCGCTCCAAACTGTTCACCGCAAGGCTTTCAAACATCGTTGATGTCATCTGTAGGGCCTTGAGCTGATTTAACCCTTGCACCAAAGAGAACACCCCCTAGCCGCAGCCATGTAGCACCAGCGTCCACCGCTTCAGACCAATCGCCGCTCATTCCCATCGAACACTCGGCCAAACCAAGCTCATCAGCCAGATCACGACATTCTTGAAAAATATTCTTACGTTGCTGAAGAGATAGCCCCATAGGAGCCATGGCCATCAAGCCAATCAACTTCAAATGAGGCAATTCAATGAGCTCGGGCCAAGACTCTCTGAGCTGCGCAGGTCCGAATCCACCCTTGCAAGGATCATCCCGAAACTTCACTTGCAGCATCACCTGCGGACAACGTTTCTCTTCTCCTGAAATTCTTGAAATTCTTTCCGCAAGTCGTTGTGAATCAACGGATTGAATGAACCCAAAAGATCTCACAACAGCGCGAACCTTATTCGCCTGCAAACGACCAATAAAATGCCAGCGCAAACCAGGCAGATCCTCCAGAGCCTCAAGCTTGGGCAACGCCTCCTGCAGGCGACTCTCGCCAAAATCCATCTGACCCAACTCAGCAAGCTGACGAATCGCAGCGACAGGCTGTCCTTTGCTGACGGCTAGCAAATGGACTCGATCGGGTAGTTGATCAACCAGTTCCCGCCAGCGCGCGGACAACGTCACAACAGCTTTTTAAATAAAGGTCTGGTCAAACAACTCACGCCAACGTCCGTGCTCAGAAGAAGCATCTCGCTTGCAACGAGCTAAGTGGATTTCTGCATGATGGCGAGCGTCTTGATAAGGAATCACTTCAAACTGAGCCCCTCGTGGCTGCAGGGTGACCAGAAAGAACATTCTCTGGGCATACAGGGTGGCGTACACATCACGCCCTTCTCCTGCTGGAGCAACGCAATAAAGCATGCCAAATGTTGGGTGATTGAGATAGCTCTCGGCGCTCACCTACCGCAATTCATTAGTCAAATCCCACCGTACTTCCCCCGCAGGCCAAGAACAAATAACAGCAATAAGCCTGAGCCAATGTTGAGCCAACGAGATGGGCCCACCAACAGAGCTTGGGGGCGAAACTGATCCGGAGCCAACCAGAAACCACCTCTTGCAATCAGAGCATCCGCGCCTTGTTCAGCCCGCAAAAGAATATTGGCCAATAAACGTTCTGCCACAGAAAGGATCAGACCAAAAGAGACCTTGAACCCCAACTGCCGAAGATTCACGGCCCGGCTAGCAAGCGAACGCAAAAGATTTTGCAACTCCTCTTGAACAAGAGGCAGAAACCTCAACGCCAGCAACAATTGAAAACTCAGCCGATCCACTGGCACTCCAATCAGAGCCAATGGGGAGAGATACCAACTCAGCGCCCAAACCAAATCTTCCGGCTTGGTCGTCAGCAACATCAGGTTGACGCTATGCACCACAGTAAAAATCAGGGTGGCAGTATTCAGCCCTAATTCAGCGGAGCGTCGATCCACCACCAATGGGCCTAAGGACAAAGGTCCAAAACGCAAGGGCCCAAGCCGAAAGATCTCCCAAGAAGCTCCTGAAAGAGTGACTGCGGGCAACTCCTGGGGCGAACGACCAGCCAAGGCAACCGGAGGATCGCCTGTAGGCAAATACATCGCCAACAAGCCCACAACACCCGCAAGAAGGATCAGGAAAGCGAGAGGCCGCCACCAAATCCTTGCCGGCAAACCACTCGCGAACGTGATTGCCAACAAGGCAATACAAAGATCGATCCTCCAGAAAGATGCCGCCAGTACTGGCGTCAACAGGAACATCAACACCCAGGCCAACTTCAAACGTGAATCGAGACAACGCAGCCAACCGAAACGACCGGCTACGTATTGCCCAATCGGAACCTGCCGCAACCAATCCATGATTCAGCTGGAGCGGTTCTGCTGGCGAGCCAGATCACGTTCAACATCACGTTGTTGCTTGCCACGCCAAAACAACCTCAGAGGAGTGCCATCAAAACCAAGTCCTTCCCTTAATTGACGTTCCACATAACGTCGATAAGTATCACCAAACAATTTGGGCTCATTAACAAACAAGGTAAAACTAGGAGGCCGAATCGCTACTTGAGTTCCGTAATACAAACGACCCTGACGACCACCTCGAGTCGTCGGTGGACTGCGCCAACTCAAGGCCTCCTTAAGGACCTCATTAACCACCGAAGTGGAGACACGCCGACGATGCTGCTCTACAGCCACTGCCGCTAAAGCAAAAATGCTCTCAACTCTTTGTCCAGTAAGAGCAGAGGTAAATAAGAGTGTTGCCCAGTCGAGGAAATAGAGCTTGGCTCTCAACTCCTTCTCCATCATGGGCATGGTGTGGCTGTCCTTCTCCACGGCATCCCATTTATTGACGACCACAACACAGGCTCGCCCTTCCTCCTCAATTCTTCCTGCCAGGCGTTGATCCTGCTCTGTCACGCCATCGAGCGCATCAATCACAAGCACACAAACATCGCTTCTCTCAATCGCCTTGAAACTGCGATTAATCCCGAAATACTCAGGCCCGTAATTAACACTGCGGCGGCGGCGGATACCGGCCGTATCAATAAGTCGCCAAGGCTGGCCTTGACGCTCCAAACGGGTATCGATGGAATCGCGAGTGGTGCCGCGAATCGGACTCACGATCGCCCGGGGTTCACCACAGATGGCATTGAGAAGGCTTGACTTGCCAACATTGGGCCGGCCAACAATGGCCATCTGAATCGGTTCATCCTCATCGCCTTCCTCATCCTTTGAGGGCAGCAGAGCAAGCACTTGATCCAGCAAATCTCCCGTACCTACGCCATGAATCGCGGAAATTGGATACGGTTCTCCCAAGCCAAGGCGCCAAAACTCTGCCGCCATCGCCAACCCCTGCTCAGGCGACTCACACTTGTTCACCGCCACAAGAGTCGGACAGGAATGGCTGCGTAACCACTCAGCTATCGACTCATCAGCTGCTGTAAGCCCCTGTTGTCCGTCAACGATGACAAGGGCAACGGAAGCTTCCGAAAGTGCCAGGTTGGCCTGCTCACGAATCTGAGGCAGGAACTCACTGTCATCATCAAAAACAAGCCCGCCGGTGTCGACAACCTTGAACTCGCGATCACCCCAAAAGCCATCCTGATAGGTGCGATCACGCGTGACACCAGGCTGGTCATGAACGATGGCTTCACGACTTCGGCACAGGCGGTTAACCAGCGTGGACTTGCCAACGTTGGGGCGACCGATGATGGCGACGACCGGACGCGCCACAAGACACACATTTCAATGAGCATTGACCCTACAGAGTCGTCGTCGAGAAAACAGGAATGGCTTGAATTTGTGCCACGAGAGAAGAGAAGAAGCTTGAGCATGCCCACAGATACTCCTAGCCTGAATATTGAGGATTCAAGACCATCTGCAGCTTTTCAGTTTTGAGCAACAATTCAGACGAGCAATGAGCTGCATCTCTT
>CATBLW010000299.1 GCA_949486985.1 Prochlorococcus marinus str. MIT 9215 | reverse complement strand
TTTTCCATGCTTCGACTGAATTCCAATAAGCAGCGCCAGCCCATACGGTTCTCTGAGCCGAGGGTTCTGGCCTGCGGTCTTCTCTTTGCTTCACTCCTCGCCCCTCATGCGGCGATCGCCAAATGTGAATTCCAGATGCCTATTGGTGGAAACGGCGACGGGCCAAAGCCTTGGATTGTCAAGAAAAGAGTTGAGCGGCCCAAAGGCCTAATCGGCAGCACTTTTGGGCGTACGAACTGGAACACAGACTTTGCTGTCACACGGCCCTACAGCAATTACAAGCTGTTCTTCACAGCTGATTCCACCGACTCCGGCAACTACCCCATTGAGGCCTATCTGAAGTTCAGTGATGGCAGCAATCTGCGGGTGGTGAATGAAATGATGCAGCCCCCTCTGGGTACAGGGAAAATGTTCGGACCTTTCCCAGCCATTCCTGGCAAGTCGGTAAGTCAAGTCAATTTCAAGATCGGAACGGCCAAGGATCCAGGCGCCACAGGATTCAGTTACCGCATCTCAGTACAGGGCTGCCAGTAATACAGGTTCATCAGTAGATCTATTGATTGCCCGAGGTGGGCCATGTGCATTGCAGCCCACCTTTAAACAACACCCTGAGGCAAGTCTGCTGGTTTGCAGATCACCATTTCAACCCGCAGGCAAGAACAATCAGGAAGAAGGAAGAATCAATAGGAGGAAGACCTTCAAGCCGTGCCTTGCAAGCAAGTGAAACGTGAGATTTTGAGCCGTCTTCTTCGCCTTTGCTCTCAAAAGCCTGCAAGCACTTTGAAATGCCTGCAGGCCGTCATCTAGATTGTTTGGATGCCCGGCGGGCACCTTCTTCGGGAGGCAGGTCAAACCTTATTGCCGGTCGGGCCAAAGTCCGACTCCTGACCCGCCCCATTGCCCCATCCTCTTCTGCCCGAACTGAGTGTCCTGGCGAGTCGCACGGCGTCAGAGCAAGACTTTGATGTTTGCGATGTGCAGCTGCTCACGCACCTGGTGCCGATGACGCTTCAGGTGCAAATCCGTCGACAAGATGGAGGTGACGTCAGCCTCGATGAATGCGCTGCCTTCAGTTCACCGATGAGTGAGGCGATCGAAACATCGGCGATCCTTTCTGAGGCCTACGTTCTGGAAATCAGCAGCCCCGGCATTGGAGAGCAGCTTGAAAGTGATCGAGACTTCCAAAGTTTCCGAGGCTTTCCTGTCGAAGTCCTCACTGAAGATTCCCAAGGATCTGAATGTCGCGAGTCTGGGCTCCTGCTTGAACGAAACGAAGAGCATGTGCAACTCAACATGCGCGGGAGGATTAAAAGAATTTCCCGCGAAAAAGTGATTAACGTCCGACTAATTAGTCCAACGGCCTAAAGGGCATCTTCCCTACTCCAGACCTCCTAACTTCCTCCTCAAGCCTCAATGGCACTCGTTCTACTTCCCGGCCTTAACAACCTGATTGAAGACATCAGTGAGGAGAAAAAACTCCCCGCTCAAGTTGTTGAAGCTGCCCTTAGAGAAGCCCTTTTGAAGGGCTATGAGCGCTATCGACGCACTCTCTACCTTGGGATCAGCGAAGACCCTTTTGACGAGGAGTATTTCAGCAACTTTGATGTTGGCCTTGACCTCGACGAAGAGGGTTATCGGGTTCTGGCAAGCAAGATCATTGTTGAGGAAGTTGAAAGCGAAGACCACCAGATCGCACTTGCCGAGGTCATGCAAGTAGCAGAGGACGCCCAATCGGGCGACACCGTGGTTCTTGATGTCACCCCAGAGAAGGAAGACTTTGGCCGGATGGCTGCCGCCACAACCAAACAGGTTCTGGCTCAAAAGCTGCGTGACCAGCAGCGACGAATGATCCAAGAAGAATTCGCCGATCTGGAAGATCCCGTATTAACAGCTCGGGTGATCCGTTTTGAACGCCAGTCAGTGATCATGGCGGTGAGCTCTGGCCTAGGACGGCCGGAAGTCGAAGCTGAGCTACCTCGACGTGACCAGCTTCCCAATGACAACTATCGAGCCAACGCCACTTTCAAGGTTTTCCTCAAGGAAGTTAGTGAAGTACCCAGGCGAGGCCCTCAACTTTTCGTCAGCCGCTCCAATGCAGGCCTAGTTGTCTACCTGTTTGAGAACGAGGTGCCAGAGATCCAGGAAGGCTCCGTACGCATTGTGGCTGTCGCTCGCGAAGCGAATCCCCCTTCACGGTCAGTGGGTCCCCGGACAAAAGTCGCTGTGGACAGCATCGAAAGAGAAGTTGATCCTGTAGGCGCCTGTATTGGCGCGCGTGGTTCTCGCATCCAACAAGTTGTCAACGAGCTGCGTGGCGAAAAAATCGATGTCATCCGTTGGTCACCAGACCCAGGCCAATACCTCGCCAATTCACTAAGTCCTGCACGTGTTGAACTTGTCCGACTTGTCGATCCAGTTGGACAGCATGCCCATGTTTTGGTGCCCCCCGATCAACTGAGCCTGGCCATTGGCAGAGAAGGACAAAATGTTCGACTTGCTGCTCGCCTCACCGGCTGGAAGATCGACATCAAAAACTCTCAGGAATATGACCAGGCCAGCGAAGACACCACCGTGGCCGAATTAATTGCCAATAGAGAAGAAGAAGAAGCCCTGCAACGCGATGCAGAAGCACGGATTGAAGCTGAACAAGCTGCCCGTGCCGAAGAGGATGCTCGTTTACGAGAGCTATATCCACTACCAGAAGATGAGGAAGAGTACGGTCAAGAAACAGTGGAGGCCACCGAAGAAGGCGAATTCACCGAATCCACAGACTCAGAACTAACAGCCGAAGAGAATGATTCTTCTGAGCAAGCAGAGGCTGCTGAATCTGTTGAGGAGGAGCAATCCTCTGAGGAAGAGCAGTCATCTGAAGCCGAAGTAATCGAGAGCGCAGTCGAAGAAGATGAACAAAACGAGGACGGAGTCCGGTGAACCAACGTCCCGTCCTGCGTCGTTGCGTTGCCTGTCGCAAACTGCTGAATCGCCAGCAGCTTTGGCGAGTAATCCGCGATCATCAGGATGGCGTAGTTCTCGATGCAGGGATGGGCCGATCGGCCTATCTATGCCCAAGCGAGAACTGCCTAGATGAGGCGCGCCGTCGAAAACGTTTACACAAAGCCCTGCGTTGCCAGGTGCCGGAAAACGTTTTAGAGGTGCTGCAAGAGCGACTCAATTCAGTCGCTGAGGCAAGATGATCTATGGCCCCACTGTGTGTGGAGCCCCGAGGCACCACATGCCCGGACCGACCGGAGACCTGAATGACCAGCAGCAGCAAAATCAGAATTTATGAGCTGTCCAGGGATCTAGGCCTGGAGAACAAGGACGTGCTCGATGCTGCTGAGAAGCTCTCAATTGCGGCAAAGAGTCACAGCAGTTCGATCAGTGACGACGAAGCAAAACGTATCCGTGGCTTGCTAAAGAAAGGTGGTGCGACCAATGCCTCATCGCCTAGCAAGGCTCCACCAACAGAAGCCATTCTTTCGGTCAAGAAGGCAGCTCCTGCAACACCAAAGGCAGCCGAGGCCCCGGCACGTAAGTCAGCCAGCAGTTCTCAGACAAGTCCCGCCAAACCAGCCTCACCCAGCAAACCAATTGAACTGGCAAGACCTACTGCTGGATCAGCAACGCGTCCGGCCCCGCCAACGCAGCCAGTAGTCGTCAGCTCACCATCTAAAAAGCCTGTTCCAGCAAGTCCAGCGAAGGCAAAAGTAGAGCCAAAAGTAGAGCCAAAAGCCAAGAGCCCAGTCAATCGTCCAGCAACTCCCAGCCGCCCAGTAGCAGCGCAGACACCCAAGCCCGCCAACAAGCCAGCAGCCTCTTCTGATCGCCCTGCACCAAAGCCAGAGCTGGTAGGACGCCCACAACCCAAAGCTCCTGTAATTGCCAAGCGTCCAGGCGACGGTGCCGCACCTCGTCCCAAAATCGTTTCAAGGCCACAGTCGCCGGCTCCTGCGAAACCAGGCAAGCCATCAGCCTCTTCTGATCGCCCTGCACCAAAGCCAGAGCTAGTAGGACGCCCACAACCACAACCCAAGCGCCCCCCAGTCGCTCCGCCAACGCGACCACAAGCCAAAGGAACAGACAAGCAACAGAAACAACGTCCCGGAGTCAGCCCAAGACCAATCGGGCCTCCGAGTCAACGCGCCAACATGCCTCAGCGACCTGGAGGTTCACAACGACCAGGCGCTCCGACTCGGCCTGGCGGCGTCACGCGACCAGGGCAGCCACGCGCTGGTGGCAACACCCTTGAATTGGTTGGCAAGCCCATACGGCGGGATAAGTCCAACAGCAACAACCCTGAAGCCAAGGATGGCAACAACCGTCCAGGAGCACCGACTCGGCCTGGTGCCCCCACTCGGCCTGGTATGCCTGCTGGCATGCGCAAGCCTGTGGCTCCTGGCGAGCTCATGCAGCTTCAGAAGCCCACGGGTCGCCCTGGCACACCACCGCCACGAAGACCAGATGGAACGAGCGTGGGCCCTCGCGGCGGATCCGAAGGTGCAACTCCACCAGTGGAGCGCCCCACGGCCCCTGCCGCCCCGAAGAGGCCAGGCCATCGTCCCGCTCCAGGTGCAGCAGGAGCACCAAGAAGACCAGGGCGGCCTGAATGGGACGACAGCGCCAAGCTGGAAGCCCTGCGGAGCAAATCTCCTCAGAAGCAGCGCCAGAAAGTCCACATCATCGGTGAAAACGATGATGCTCTGACCGCCGAAACAGGCGGCTACGCAGGCGAACAACAGGCTGTAGTCCTCACAGCCAGTTTGGCCAGACCGGCCAAACCAAGGACGAAACAAAAGCCCGCCGCAAAACCTGTTGCGGCCATGCGTAAGCGCAAGAAAGAGACCACCCGTCAACGTCAGCGACGTCGGGCTATGGAGCTGCGCGCAGCCCGAGAAGCCAAGCAGGTCAGGCCCGAAATGCTGATTGTTCCGGAGGCCAACCTCACGGTTCAAGAGCTGGCAGACATGCTGAGTGTTGAAAGCTCTGAAATCATTAAATCCCTGTTCTTCAAAGGGATTATCGCCACGGTAACCCAATCACTCGATCTCCCCACGATCGAAACAGTTGCTGAGGAATTCGGGGTACCTGTTCTTCAGGACGACGTGGAAGAAGCCGCTAAGAAGACGGCAGAAATGATCGAAGAAACTGATCGGGATCACCTGATCAGAAGACCACCAGTGGTTACGGTTATGGGCCACGTCGACCACGGCAAGACCAGCCTTCTTGATGCCATTCGCAAAGCACGTGTAGCAGCAGGCGAAGCAGGAGGCATTACCCAGCACATTGGCGCCTATCAGGTTGATGTTGAGCACGGTGGTAAGCAACGCAAGATCACCTTCCTGGACACACCAGGTCACGCGGCGTTCACCGCCATGCGTGCCCGCGGCACGAAAGTTACTGACGTAGCCGTGCTGGTGGTTGCCGCCGACGATGGGGTTCGACCTCAAACTCTTGAAGCCATCAGTCACGCGCGGGCAGCGGAAGTGCCCATCGTTGTAGCCATCAACAAAACAGACAAGGAAGGAGCCTCTCCTGACCGCGTCAAACAAGAACTATCCGAACAGAATCTGCTCGCCGAAGAATGGGGTGGTGATGTGGTGATGGTTCCTGTCAGTGCCATCAAGGGAGAAAACATCGACAAGCTTCTCGAGATGATCCTTTTGGTGACCGAAGTAGAGGATCTACAAGCCAATCCAAATCGACTGGCCAAAGGCACCGTGATCGAAGCCCATCTCGACAAAGCCAAGGGACCTGTCGCCACCCTTTTGATTCAAAACGGCACTCTGAAAACAGGAGATGTGGTGGCCGCAGGCCCTGTGCTTGGCAAGGTGAGAGCGATGGTTGACGACAACGGCGCCAGGCTTAAGTTGTCGGGCCCATCAGGGGCCGTAGAAGCACTCGGATTCAGCGAAGTTCCAACAGCTGGCGACGAATTTGAGGTCTACCCCGATGAGAAGTCAGCACGGGCAGTGGTGGGAGAACGAGCCTCCGATGCTCGTGCGACCCGACTAGCCCAACAAATGGCATCTCGACGGGTTTCCCTGACAGCCATGTCAGGCCAGGCCAGCGAAGGCGAACTCAAAGAACTCAATTTGATTCTCAAAGCCGACGTTCAAGGCAGCGTGGAAGCCATTCTTGGTTCTCTTGAGCAATTGCCCAAAGACGAAGTTCAAGTTCGCGTGCTTCTTTCCGCGCCTGGTGAAATCACTGAAACAGACGTAGATCTTGCCTCCGCCTCTGGTGCCGTCATCGTTGGCTTCAACACCTCCATGGCCCCAGGAGCCAAAAAAGCAGCAGACGCCACCGGAGTTGACGTTAGGGATTACGAAGTGATCTACAAACTCCTGGAAGACATCCAAATGGCGATGGAAGGCCTCCTAGAGCCTGAGCTGGTGGAAGAATCCTTAGGAGAAGCAGAAGTGCGAGCCATCTTCACCATTGGCAAGAGCGCTGTGGCGGGTTGCTATGTCACCACTGGCAAACTGCAACGGAACTGCAAGGCTCGGGTTAAGCGGAAAAACCAAGTTGTCTATGAAGGTGATCTCAACTCACTTCGCCGCAACAAAGATGACGTCAAAGAAGTGGCAAGTGGCTTTGAATGCGGCATCGGCTGCGATCGTTTCGCCAACTGGGAAGAAGGCGACATCATTGATGCCTACAAGTTGGTAACTCAACGCCGAAAACTGAGCACCTAATGAAAGTCCCTTTCAACGTCTACCTGTTGTGACTGCACGCCGCGAGCCCCTGCTCTGGCTTCAGCTCCTCTCCATAGGGTTGATCCCCCTAGAGGTGCTGCTGCTGAGGCTTGTGCTCGCTGGGGCCGACTTAGGGCCTGTTCCCGCTATTGAACGTCTACTCACCTGGGGAGTTGCAGTTTTAGCCCCAACACTTGCACTTTGGCAACGACCAGCCGACTGGGGATCACTCCTGCTCCTACAACGACCACTTCGCGGCAGAAACCAACAACAACGTCAACTCAGCGGCCTGCAGAAAGAAGTCGTGCCTCGGGCAAGCCTTCTGATTGGATCGGTAGCTCTATTGGTCATCCTCTGGTGGATCGACCAATCAGCTGTTCTGGTTATTGACATGTCGCCCCTCAAGGGCAGTTCGCGTTTGATAACTCTTCTGACCTCAATTCCAATCTTGGCTCTACTGACGTGGCAATGGCATCAACTGAGTCAGACCATTTGGTTACTCAGTCAATCCGATGATGCGTTGAGTCAGGCCACAGCACTCAGTGAAGATGAACTACGAATCGAGCGACTTTGCCTAGGGCTGAGCCTGCTATCGATTCCTGAACTTGAGATTCAGCAACCCATCAACGCATCAAACGGAACGGCGACGATCGAACCAAAGCAAGGCACCGAAAAGGAACAGCGCGCCGAGCTGGATGCCGATATCGGAGAAAGGGACAGCTCCACCACCAGCAGCTCGCATCCCCATGGTGAGCAAGCCGATGCCACCGGAAGCGAACAAAGTGAACCAGAGAACCCTACGGAATCCACGCCAGGGGCTGAGTGACTCTTGAAGAAGTCGCTCCCTTAGTTTGGGATCCAACTTTGCGCCTGGGTCAGAAGATTCGCTCAATTATTCAAATCCATAATCTGGAATGTTAAGTTCTGGTGGTCGCCGGTGTAGCTCAGGGGTAGAGCAACTGATTCGTAATCAGTAGGTCCGAGGTTCAAATCCACGCACCGGCATCAGATTGAGAGAAGATTATCGAAGAAATGAGTATTTGCCTTGGGCAAATAAAGTGCTGGCCAAAAATATCTAGCAACTCAATCCAGCCCTAAAGACAACAGCCGAGTCGCAGCAGGATATCAAAGCCCCAGAAAGATTCAACAGAGAATCAACGACAATTAAGTCGGAGGGCAATAGCGAGCGAACCAAAAACTAGAGCTACTCTAAACATTAACAGCAAGTACTAGGACAGACAGGCCTTCACTACTATCACCAAGATTGGCGAAACCAAGTAACATGAGATCAGACAATCCTGAAATTTAGACGATAACGACAACGCAAAGTTTTCTTTATCGGCAATTTCCATTTAAATACAGCTTCCGCAACCAGAAGGTTTTTGGGGAGGCCATGCATTCAAGAGAGCAATGATTGCAAGCACAACCAAGCTGTCCCCTACAAGCTTTAACAGTGACCAAACCGCGCGTGGCAATTCTTATCGGGGCAACGATATCCAGCTCTGACTCACAAGCCCCGAAAGCAAAAACCACAAAGCTTTGCGAGCCCTATAGCAACGTTTTGCAAGGCTATTACTGGCGAAGCTCAGACCCATTCTCCCCATGCTTTCTGCGAAAGAATGGGGAGATTCTGCGATCAAGCCACTCAATAGGGTACAATGAAAGTAATAAGTTAAAAATTAGCCAGTCAGGGGCAGCAAATGGGCAAAAACAAGCAACACAAGAAGCTACTTAGGCTTGCAGAAAAAGCCGAGAATTGCACCTCGAGGGAAGAAGCCCAAGAGTTGATCCGCAAAGCCGACAAAGCACACGCAAAGCTTGCCAACTAAGAAGCTGATTTTCAAA
>CATBLW010000298.1 GCA_949486985.1 Prochlorococcus marinus str. MIT 9215 | reverse complement strand
TGATTGCGATGGGTCGGGATCCTCGGATCGGCGCTGAGCTGTTTGAAGACTTGGGGTTGCCGAGTGAACGCTTAGAAGCTGAGTTGCAGCGCTCCTCTAAAGGACGCCGTACAGCCTCCTCTCCCAGTTCTGGATCATCAACTGCTGCGCAAGCTGGTTTTGCTCCAACCAGTTCTGCTCCAACCAGTTCTGCTCCACCAAGTTCTGCGCAAGCAAGTTCAGCGCCAACAAGCTCTTCAACAACAAGCTCTTCAATGGGAAGGTCTTCAACAAGAAGGGCAGCAACAGCAAGAGATGCGGCAGCAAGTTTTGCTCCAACCAGATCCTCGTCTTCAGCTTCTTCGGCTGCAACCTCAGCTTCAATGCCAACGGCATCACGTTCGAGTTCTGCGCTTTCTCGATCAGTTGTGCCTCCAGATCGCAACGTTGCTGCCTCTCTATCGCCTCCTGGAGAAGAACAAGGATTTGCAGCCCAGTCTGCTGAATTACGCCTTGAACAGGAGCCTCCGGCTCTCGATTCCTTTGGTAGAGACCTCACTGCAGCAGCTGAAGCCGGTCAGCTTGATCCAGTCATTGGCAGGGATTCCGAAATCCGCGCCTTGATCAAGGTGTTATCTCGCCGTGGCAAGAACAACCCCGTGCTGATTGGTGCTCCAGGTGTCGGCAAGACAGTGATTGCTGAGTTGTTGGCACAAAGGATCGTGGCCGGGGAGGTTCCGGATTCTTTGAAAGGGATGCGCTTGGTGGCTTTGGATCTTGGCGCCTTGATTGCAGGGGCCAAGTTCCGTGGTCAGTTTGAGGAAAGGCTTCGTTCTGTGCTGGCGGAGGTGAGTGATCCTGATGCCGGGGTGATTCTGTTCATTGATGAACTGCACACCTTGGTGAGCAGTGAGCGCTCAAGTTCTGATCCAAGCAGCCTGCTCAAGCCAGCGCTTGCGCGAGGGGACTTGCGTTGCATTGGTGCCACCACTACAGAGAATTACCGGCGCACTGTGGAGAAGGATCCGGCCCTCAATCGACGTTTCCAGCAGGTCTTGATCAAAGAGCCGAACCTGCAACTCAGCGTGGAGATCTTGCGAGGTTTGAAGGAGCGTTATGAACTGCATCACGGTGTCACGATTACCGATGCCGCGGTTATTGCTGCCAATCGTCTCGCTGACCGCTACATCAGCGATCGATGTTTGCCGGATAAGGCGATCGACTTGATCGATGAAGCGGCTGCTCAGCTCAAAATGGATGTGACGTCTAAGCCTCAGGTCGTTGAAGATGCTGAGGCGGAATTGCGTCGTGTTGAGCTGGCTTTGCTTGCGGCTGAACAAGCACCTGAAGCTGAAAGGGTGCAACATCAAACGGCTCGCCTCAACGCAGCATCGCGGCTTTCAGAGGTGCGTGATCGTTGGCAGGCGGAAAGGGACCAACTTGCCGAGTTAAGGGAGTTGTTGCAGCAAGATGAGGATCTGCGCCATGGCATCGCCGAAGCGGAGCGCTTGGGGGATTTGGAGGAGGCGGCGAGACTCCAGTACGACCAATTGCATGGTGTGCAGCAGCGACGTGCCGACTTGGAGGAGTCGTTGGCGGCGGCCCAGTCTTCAGGTCAAGCCCTACTCCGCGAACAAGTCGAGGCCGAGGACATTGCCGATGTGGTGGCGCGATGGACAGGTATTCCCGTGCAGCGATTGCTCGCAGCGGAACGCCAAAAGTTGCTTGACCTTGAGAATCACTTGGAGCAGCGGGTGATTGGTCAGCCCGATGCCGTTCAAGCAGTGTCTGCGGCCATTCGCAGAGCTCGAGCAGGGATGAAGGATTCACGGCGTCCTGTGGGTTCATTCCTGTTCTTGGGCCCGACTGGCGTCGGCAAGACAGAACTCGCGAAGGCTTTAGCAGCCTCGCTTTTTGATGAGGAAGACGCCTTGGTGCGGCTTGACATGAGTGAATTCATGGAGCGCAATGCTGTGGCGCGGTTGCTTGGTGCACCTCCTGGCTATGTCGGTTACGAGGAGGGAGGCCAGCTCACCGAGGCTGTGCGTCGTCGTCCTTATGCCGTACTGCTTCTTGATGAAGTGGAAAAGGCCCACCCCGATGTCTTCAATGTGCTTTTGCAGGTTCTAGATGACGGCCGATTAACGGATTCACAAGGCCGTACGGTCGATTTCCGCCACACGGTTGTGGTGATGACCAGCAATTTGGCCAGTCGCTCCATTCTTGATACAGCCCGCTTGTCTCAGCAAGAAGGAGCGGATCTCGACCAGCTGGAAAAGAGTTTGGCGCAGCAGGTTGATGAAGCTTTGGCCAAGCAATTCAGGCCTGAATTTTTGAATCGTATCGATGAGCTGATTCGCTTCCGGCCTCTTAAGGCAGAAGACATGCAACACATTGTTCGGCTGCAATTGGCTGATCTTGCGGTGCTTCTTTCTGAGCAAGGTTTGGAGCTGCGTGTGGATGACGCGACGATCGAGGCCTTGGCGTTGCAAAGTTATCAACCTGAATACGGCGCTCGTACCTTGCGGCGTGTGCTGCGCAGGCAGGTTGAAAACCCCCTGGCCACGGAGTTGCTGGAAGAGCGCTTTAGCGGTGCGCAGGCTGTGCGCGTCACGCTTGGAACCGATGCTGCCGACCCTCTTCAGTTTCTTGCCGAGTCTTGAGAACAGGTATCCGGTAGGGTGTTGGTTTGCCGGCGTGTGCATCTGCACCGGCGTCAGCCTCCGGCCTGAGCCCCGTGACTAGCCCTACATCCGAGGACACCACAGCATCCAGCCCAGCTCCCGAGGCCGAACCCGCCCGTAAGAGTGGGTTCCTTGCCGAAACATTGGAGGAGTTGAAGCTGGTGGTTTGGCCCAGTCGCCAGCAGCTATTCAGCGAATCCATCGCTGTGATTCTGATGGTCAGCCTGTCGGCTGCAGCCATTGCTGCAGTCAGTCGCTTCTACGCGTGGGGTTCGTCTCAGGTTTTCCGTTGATCGCCTTAGGCTGCTCTACCTCTTTTCCCTATCACCTTCGCCTCCTCTCTCGCGCCAGTGTCTGACGTAGATCTCACACCCCAAGACCCAACCGAGGTGCTGGAGTTGCCCACTCCTGTGGCTTCAGAGGAACCTGCACAGTCCCCACCACCTGGAGCTAAAACCAGTGTGGCGCGTTGGTACGCCATCCAGGTGGCCTCCAGTTGTGAGAAGAAGGTGAAGGCCACTCTTGAACAGCGTGCGGTCACCCTTGGTGTCAGTAACAGGATTTTAGAGATCGAAATTCCTCAGACTCCTGCAGTCAAATTAAAAAAAGATGGCAGTCGTCAGTCGACGGAAGAGAAGGTTTTCCCTGGCTATGTGCTGGTGAGAATGGTGCTTGACGAAGACACGATGATGGCGGTGCGCAGCACCCCAAACGTCATCAACTTCGTTGGCGCCGAGGATCGCCGGGCAACGGGTAAAGCACGGGGACATATCAAGCCCAGGCCGCTGAGCCGATCTGAGGTGGATCGCATCTTCAAGCGTGCGGCTGAGAAGAAGACTGTCGTCAAGGTCGACCTCACCGAGGGTGATCAGATCCTTGTGACTGCAGGCCCTTTCAAGGACTTCCAGGGAGAGGTGATCGAAGTGTCTGGAGAACGCAGCAAACTCAAGGCTCTACTCTCAATCTTTGGTCGGGAAACGCCTGTCGAACTGGAGTTTTCTCAAATCAGCAAACAGAATTAAACCAGCGGCGGCCGTTCCCCTGCGGAGGACGGCCAGAACAGGTGCTTCTTGCATCTCGCCGTACCTGTCCTGAGGGCCAGGTGATCCGCAGTCGTCCAACCCCGCTTGCCGATGGCCAAGAAAGTCGTAGCGATGATCAAGCTGGCCCTCCAGGCCGGCAAAGCCAATCCCGCACCACCGGTGGGCCCTGCCCTCGGTCAGCACGGGGTCAATATCATGGCGTTCTGTAAGGAGTACAACGCTCGTACGCAGGAGAAGGCCGGATTTGTGATTCCGGTTGAGATTTCGGTCTTTGAGGATCGCAGTTTCACCTTCATCACCAAGACGCCACCGGCGTCTGTGTTGATCACCAAAGCAGCTGGAATCGAAAAGGGTTCTGGTGAATCTGCTAATGGCAAGGTCGGCTCGATTAGCCGCACCCAGCTCGAGGAGATCGCCAAAACCAAGTTGCCTGATCTCAATTGCACCAGCGTTGAATCAGCCATGCGCGTCATTGAAGGTACCGCCCGGAATATGGGCGTTTCCATCAGCGACTGACACGTTTCAGTGTCTGTCTTCACTGCTTATCTGTTCACCCTTTGTTCGGGGGAGACACGTTGTGTCGCCTGCACCCCATAACTTCCATGCCAAAACTTTCCAAGCGCTTCACCAGCCTCGTTGCCAAGGTTGAAGATCGCATTTATCAACCCCTTGAGGCTGTTCAGCTCGTCAAGGAGAACGCAAACGCCAAGTTCGATGAAACCATCGAAGCTCATGTGCGCCTTGGTATTGATCCCAAGTACACCGATCAGCAATTGCGCACCACTGTTGCTTTACCTCAGGGCACAGGGCAAACCGTCAGGATCGCTGTGATCACTCGCGGTGAGAAGGTCGCTGAAGCCAAAGCCGCTGGAGCCGAGCTCGCCGGTGATGATGACTTGGTTGAAATTATTGGCAAGGGAGAGATGAATTTTGATCTCTTGATTGCCACGCCTGACATGATGCCCAAGGTGGCAAAGTTGGGCCGTGTACTTGGTCCTCGTGGTTTGATGCCGAACCCTAAGGCCGGAACGGTGACAACCGATTTGACCGGGGCTATTAATGAATTCAAGGCCGGCAAATTGGAATTCCGTGCTGATCGGGCCGGCATTGTGCATGTGCGTTTTGGTAAGGCCAGTTTTTCAGCTGATGCACTGCTCGAAAATCTGAAAACCTTGCAGGAGACCATCGATCGCAATAAGCCAAGTGGTGCGAAGGGAAGGTATTGGAAAAGTTTGTATGTCACCTCCACCATGGGCCCTTCAGTGGAAGTTGATGTCTCTGCGCTTCAGGCCATCGGCGAAGAGGATTGATCCCTTTGCTGTAATATTTTTAGCTGGCGAAAGCCAACGGGCACGCGCCCGGCCTAAGACAGCAGGTCATTTGATTGTTCTGACGCTATTGGCATCAGCTCAATTGATTTAATACCTGCCGAGGCAGACGCGACGATATTTTCCCTCTGGGATTGGATCGACACGCGGCCTCTTCTCCTTCGGGAGCACTGAACGGCCGCGTGTCCAGCTTGTTCCCCCGATCCGATCCAATTCCTATGGGCCGTACGCTGGAGAGCAAGCAACAGATCGTCGAAGAGCTCAAGCAGCTTCTCGGCGAGGCCGAAATGGCACTGGTCCTTGATTATCAGGGCCTATCCATCAAGGAAATGTCTGATCTGCGGACTCGTCTGCAGGCCAGTAATGGGGTATGCAAGGTGACTAAAAACACCTTGATGCGCCATGCGATTGATGGAAGCAGTGCTTGGTCGGATCTCAAACCCCTACTAAGTGGCACGAATGCATTTGTCCTGATTAAGGGCGATGTAGGCGGTGCTGTGAAGGCT
>CATBLW010000297.1 GCA_949486985.1 Prochlorococcus marinus str. MIT 9215 | reverse complement strand
TAGCAGCGACTTTTCCCCTCCTTCACTCTCTTGGCTGAGGGCTGATTCTTTAGCGTTTAATTGTTTATGCAGTTCTGCCAGGGTTCCATATTCCAATTCGGCGGCTTTGTTGAGGTCATAGTTGCGTTTGGCTTGCTCAACCTGTAACTGCACCCTCTCAATCTCTTCTTTGATGTTGCTGAGTTCATCAATCGAACCCTTCTCGGTTTGCCATTGGGCATTGAGGGCACTTTGTTGTTCGGATAATTCAGCGAGTTCGCGTTCGATTCGTTCCAGTCGTTCCCTGCTGGCTTGATCAGATTCGCGCCCTAGTGAGAGCTTCTCCATTTCAAGCTGCAGGATCTTGCGATCGATCTCATCGATTTCCTCTGGTTTGGAGGTGATCTCCATTTTTAGCCTTGCAGCAGATTCATCCATCAAGTCGATGGCTTTATCTGGCAAGAAGCGATCCGCGATGTAGCGGCTGCTGAGCACAGCTGCTGCCACAAGGGCATTGTCGGCAATGCGCACACCATGGTGAACTTCGTAGCGCTCTTTTAGGCCTCGAAGGATCGAGATGGTGTCTTCGACGGTGGGCTGATCGACCAGAACCTGCTGGAACCTTCGCTCCAGAGCAGGGTCTTTTTCGATGTGTTGTCGATGCTCATCAAGGGTTGTGGCACCGATGCAACGCAGTTCACCACGGGCCAACATCGGCTTGAGCAAGTTGCTTGCATCCATGGCGCCGCCGCTGGCACCAGCGCCGACAACGGTGTGAATTTCATCGATGAACAGCACAATCTGGCCATCGGAGGAGGTGACTTCTTTGAGCACCGCTTTGAGGCGCTCTTCGAATTCACCCCGATATTTTGCGCCGGCAATCAAGGCGCCCATATCGAGAGCAATTAACTGACGGTTCTGGAGAGCAGCTGGCACATCTCCATTAACGATGCGCTGGGCTAGTCCTTCGACGATCGCGGTTTTGCCGACCCCTGGTTCCCCAATCAAAACAGGGTTGTTTTTGGTGCGACGGCTAAGGATTTGAATCGTGCGACGTATTTCATCGTCACGTCCGATCACAGGATCGAGCTTGCCTTCGCGGGCCGCAGCAGTTAGATCCCTGCCGTATTTTTTCAGTGATTCGTAGGTTCCTTCTGGATTTTGGTCGGTCACCTTTTGGTTTCCGCGTATCGCATCAATGGCGACCTTAAGTTTTCCAGCATCCGCACCGGCTTGATCAAGCAGTTGTTTGCCACAGCGTTTGTCATCTGCGAGTGCAAGCAGCAGATGTTCAATGGAGATGAAGCTATCGCCGAAGGATTGCTTTTGTTGCTCGGCCTTATCGAGCACCTCATTAAGCCCTGGCCCCAAATAAACAGATTGAGGGGCCGTCTGCATGACGGGTTGCCGTTGCAGGAATTCCTCAATGCCAGATTGAAGCTTGCTGGGTGATGCGGCGGCCTTCTCAAGGATCCTGCCCGTCAAGCCGTTCTGCTCCAGTAGAGCAAGTAACAAATGCTCTGTTTCCAGCTGTTGTTGTTTTTTTTGTTGAGCCAGTTGCTGGGCAGAAACAATGGCGGCCCAGCCTTTCTCCGTGAATTGTTCTGCCGTGGGTTGCATCTCTTCTTTTGCGTTGCTCCAACCGTATGTTGTATTAGTCGTTGAATAAAGGGGTAAACCGATCTTTTCTGTTCGGCAATTGCACAGCAGTACGGTTAACTCTCTTTCTGGTTCGCTAGCTCAAGTTATTGGTTTTGATCCTTCCGTTGTCTTTAGGGATCAGTCGCTACAGCCAAAGCAATAAGGAGTCTTTGCTTTGATAACGGTCAGGCCAAATTTCTGCGGACTGGAGAGATTTTGCTCGCTTCAAACCATGTCTCTATTCGTTCAGATTCGCTGTCGTTCTGCAAATCCTCAGGTTTGATGGAAAAACCATAACGCCTGGCTATTTCCAATAGCGATTGCTGATCAGAGCACTGACGCAGCTCTCTTCGTAGGGAAGCACTGTGCTCAGCTGCATGAAGAAAATCCAATACGTCCTGGCGTGACATAAGTGCTGAACAAGAGGTGGGCAATGTTTCTTGCTGGTCAGCCGTTCTGGCTGTTTCCAAAAGGCTGTTCTCTTTGTATATGTTGCCACTGGATAGCGTGCATGCAAAAAAAATCCGAGGTCAAATTGATGACCTCGGAACTTTGAAATTCAAAGCAAAACTCAGTGGGCTTAACCCTTAATGATCGATTCGATCATTCAACAATCACTTTGCCAACCATGCCTGCTCCACGATGTGGCTCGCAGTAGAAGTCGTAAGTGCCTGCTGTTGCAAAGGTTTCTTCCCATGACTCGCCTGGTGCAAAGGCAAGATCAGGATGGCTTAGATCATCGTGGCCATCGAAGACTGCGTTGTGAGGGGCGAGCTTGTTATTCACAAACTTGACCGAGTCTCCGGCTTGGATCGTTACGGTGCTTGGTTCGAAGGCAAGCATCCCGGCGTCTGTTCCCAGCTTCACTTCAACAGTGGCGGCCTGAGCAGAGCCGACTCCCATGCCAATGACAAGTAGGAGTGCACAGCATGCTGCGGCAATGGAACGAAGTACTGAGGTCATTGGGTAATTACCTGATCCGAACATTCTACCCATAACTCCAAATAAACATCGCTGAGCTGAGATTTTTAACGCTGTGGCAAGCCTGAATCTGCCAGCACCCTTTCGAGCGTTGCCGCGTGGCTGTGGCCTCCGAATCGTTCGGGAGGGCTGATTGGATCATGAATGAAATGACGCTGCTTAATGCTGAAGCGGTCCCAGGCATTGACTTCGATCGGCAAGATCTTGATCAAGGTCTCAATCAGCCATCCCCATAACGGCAGGCCAGGCGTTCGTCTTAAACCACGCCAGCGACAAAGGGTTGCGACCGCATCATTCACCGAGATGGCGGCTTGTCCCATCACAACGCGTCGCACGGCACCTTGGCCTGGTTCACGATTGGGATGGTGTGCGGTTGTGGCTAGGTGTCCACAGATCGAGGCAATGTCTGCCGCATGGATGAAATGAAAACTTGCATCAGCTCGCAGCCATCTCGCTAGCCAAAGCCACTGACTTGCGTCCACAAGTCCTGCCGTGAGGTAGCTGGTAGGAAATGAGCTGCTGCCATCAACCCGACCTCCGAAGACGAGTGTGGGGAAGACCGCCACGATGCGTTCGGCTAAGGGGTGGTTCTCCAGGTCTTGCAGGCATTTGGCCTTGGTCTGGATGTATTCGGTGCCGTAGGAGAGGGCTTCAGGTAAAGGCTGAAGAGCCTTGTTGAGGATGCTTGCTGTGGAGAAGTAAGTGATTTGCTCCACAACGTTTGGATCCAGATGGCCAAGCAGGGCTTTGACGGCCACAACATTCACCTGGTGAGCACGCTCCGGATCCCCCCAGGCCGTTGCCGTATGAATCACACGGGTCACCGTGGCCAGCTGATCCTTGAATTGATCAGAGTCGCGCAAGTCTCCGACCAGTAACTCGACCCTTGGATGATTGGGCGAGATGGCCGAGAGCTTGCTTGGATCGCGCAGCCACAGCAGCAGCTCGGCATTGGAGTTCTCAAGTAACCAAGCGGCTGTGTATTGACCAACACAGCCACTGGCACCTGTAATCAGGATCCGAGCTGGCGATGGTGTGGAGGACAGGCTCAACCAGCCGTACCGATTCTGTCCATCACAGTTTTGCCGGCTTCAAAGAAGGCTCGGCCATTCTCCTCGGGAGTGCCTGGCAAGATGCCGTGGCCCAGATTGAGGATGTGCCGCCGTCCGCGAGCTTTTCTCACCGTGTCATCGATCCGGTCGCGGATCGCTTCAGGGGTGCCGAAAAGCAGGCCAGGGTCAACATTCCCTTGAACACCCATGTGCTTGGGAAGGCGTGCACAGCCTTCGGCCATGTCCACCGTCCAATCGAGCGAAATGATGTCGACTCCGGTTTGGCTCATTCTCTCCAGGACGCCAGCACTCCCTGAGATGTAGAGAATCATTGGTGTGTCTGGATGCGTTGCCTTCACAAGGTCCACCACCTTCTTTTGATAGGGCGCGGCAAAGGTGTCGTAATCGAGCGGACTCAGCTGACCCGCCCAGGAATCAAACATTTGCACCACTTGGGCGCCGGAATCGATTTGGTAGCGCAGGTAGGTGGCAATCGATTCGGCGAAGTGATCGAGAAGTCGATGCAAAAGCTCTGGCTGCTGGAACGCCATCGCTTTGATCACTGCATAATTCTTGCTGCTTTTCCCTTCCACCACATAGGCACCAAGGGTCCAGGGAGCACCGACGAAACCAAGCACGGCCGCTTTGTTGCCGACGCTTTCGCGTAGACGGCTAAGCACTTCACCGACAAACGGCATGCTCTCTTCGGGCTGCAGAGGGCGCAGCGCTTCCACTTGGGCCAGGCTCTTGATCGGATCCTGGATGAGAGGCCCCTTGCTTTCAACAATGTCGAAGTCGATACCCATGCCAGGCAGGGGCGTGAGGATGTCGGAGAACAGGATCACCCCATCGGGCTGGAAGGCCTCGAAGGGTTGCATCGAGATGTCGTAGGAGAGGTCTGGATTCTCCGAGCGTTCTCTGAAGCTGGGGTGGCGATCGCGGAGGTCTCTGTAAACCTTCATGTAACGGCCCGCCTGTCGCATCATCCACACAGGGGGACGCTCCACCGATTCACCACGCGCAGCGCGAAGCAATAGGGGAAGGGAGTCGCTCATTTAAGAGGGGTAGTAATCAATCAGAAAACCTACCTGAGGCCGTTGCTCTTCAAAGCGTTCGGCCGTCAGGTGAGGGCAGCTTCGTCACAAGTCCTTTAGGTCTTGCTTGTTGCAGGGGCACCTGCGGGGTCATGGCGCAACACGATCAAACTCAGAGGAGGTAGTAATAGATCCAGGGAATGTTCATAACCATGGATGTTCCATTCGTCTGTCACTTTGCCGCCCATATTGCCGAGGTTGCTACCGCCGTAACGGTCTGCATCGGTGTTGAAAATTTCTTCGTAATAACCACTAAGAGGAACGCCAACCCTGTAATTGGCATGGCTTTGTGGTGTGAAGTTGGCGACAACAATAAGCCAGGTGCCAGTGTCCTGCTCGCGACGCATAAAGCAAATCACTGAATGGCGATTGTCATTGCAGTCAATCCATTGGAACCCATATTGGTCGAAATCGTCTTTCCAGAGGGCCGGCTCTTTTTTGTAGAGCTTGTTGAGATCATCAACTAGAAGTTGAATGCCCTTATGAGGTTCGTATTGAAGAAGATCCCATTCAAGATCACCCCAAATATTCCATTCAGATCGTTGCGCAAATTCCATCCCCATGAAGATGGTTTTCTTGCCTGGATGGGTCCACATATAGGCCAGTAGTGCTCTTACATTTGCGTATTTCTGCCAGTCATCTCCTGGCATCTTTTGCAGCAGATTACTTTTGCCATGGACGACTTCATCATGGCTGAGTGCCAGCATGAAGTTTTCGGTATAGGTGTACCAAATTGAGAAGGTAATATTGTTCTGATGGAACTGCCTAAACCAAGGATCTAGCTCGAAATAGTCGAGCATGTCGTGCATCCAACCCATGTTCCATTTGAGGTTGAAGCCAAGGCCTCCCATGTTGGTTGGTTGGGTAACCATCGGCCAGGTTGTTGATTCTTCGGCAATCGATAGTGCGCCAGGAAAATGTTGGAACAACACATGATTGGCCTGTTGAAGGAATTGAACAGCTTCTGTATTTTCTCTGCCGCCATTTTCATTCGGAAGCCATTCGCCATCAGGTCGTAGATAATCCCGATAGAGCATTGATGCCACTGCATCAACACGAATGCCATCAATGTGGAATTGTTCAAACCAATAGATAAGGTTGGCAACAAGGAAGTTGCGAACTTCATTGCGGCTGTAGTTGAAAATCAGCGTGCCCCACTCTTTGTGTTCGCCGACCCTTGGATCTGAATGTTCGTAGAGATGCGTGCCATCGAAGAAGGCGAGGCCATGGCTGTCCTTCGGGAAGTGGCCTGGTACCCAGTCGAGGATGACGCCAATGCCTTCGTCGTGGCAGCGATCAACAAAGGCCCGGAATTCATCTGGCTTGCCATGGCGGCTTGTGGGGGCATACCAACCGGTGACTTGGTATCCCCATGAACCATCAAACGGATGCTCTGAAATCGGCAGCAGTTCGATGTGGGTGAAGCCTCTGGCTTTCACGTAGGGGATCAGGCGATCAGCAAGTTCGGGGTAGGTGAGAAGCCTGGCCCCTGGCTTCATGTCAGCGGCCGGAACCGGAGCGCGAGGGCTGCCATCGGCTTCGATATAAGGATCGTCGCTTGATGCATGCAGCCAACTGCCGAGATGCATCTCGTAGACAGAAATCGGCTGATCGAGAGCATTGCTGCTTTCGCGTTTTTGCATCCAGGCTTTGTCTTGCCATTCGTAGCCATCTAGACGCGCAACCAGAGAGCTGGTGTCAGGGCGTACTTCGTGTTGAAAACCGTAGGGATCTGCTTTTTGATAGCAATGGCCGTCTTGGGTTCGGATCTCGTATTTGTAGAGCGCTCCTTCGCTGATGCCTGGAATGAACAGTTCCCATATGCCGCCTTCCCGTTGTTGCATCGGGTGATGGCGTCCATCCCAGGTGTTGAGATCGCCCAGCACTGAAACACTGCGTGCATGGGGTGCCCAAAGGCAGAACATCACTCCGCTTACGCCTTGGCGCTCAATTAGATGCGCCCCCATGCGTTGCCAGATGTGGTGATGATTGCCTTCGGCAAAAAGATGCCGATCCATCGCCCCCATCCATTCATCACGGAAGGCCCAGGGGTCATGTTGCTCATGCTCAATTCCACCCCGCTTCACTTGGACCTGATAGTTCGCTCCAGGGTCTTTGTCGAGGACAGCTTCGAAGATCCAAGGGTGATTGGGCGTTGCCATCTCCATGGTCTTGCCATCGCAGAGCAAGGCCACCTCACTGGCTTCCGGCATCCAGACGCGCACGATCCACTTGCCTTCGTGCGCCTGAGGACCCAGTAGCGAGAAGGGGGCCTCGTGGCGGCATTCAGCCAGCCTTTGGCTTTCCTGCACCATCCAGTCGAGGACAACACTGGTGGTCATGGGGCAATGGCAGGTAATCAGCGAGCTTAAGCCGGCTTGCTCAACCGATTGCTCTGCCGATGATCACACCAGTGATTTGAATCAGCGAACCCTGATTAATTAGACCAGGTCTGGGGAGAAGTCGACATTAATGATGTCGCCTTGGCGATTGAAAATAATGAAAAGATTGTCAGTCAAATCGCCGAATTCAATCGTGACCAAAACCAGTTGCTGTTCTCCTCCCTGACTGGCAACAATCGCGTCTTTTACCTTCACGAATCCGCCGGTAACACGATCAAGTTTTGTCCATTTGCGTTTCAGATCTTTGGGCTGGAGCTCGTCCTGAAAATTGATCTCAAGCTTTGAACGTGCAGAAACCCAGCGTCCTGTCGTTAAATCGCTGACGAAATCAATGGCTGATTGCTCGATTGGTAAAGCCTGGCTACTGATTTTCCACGCCAACAATTGCCCCTTGTTATCGAGAACAATTACCAGTGGCAGTTCGCCTTGATCCGTCATTACCACTGCTTCAACAGTGGTGTCATCGATGCCGGCTGCGAGGTCAACGATGCGACTTGCTGTGATCTGAGCTCGGCTCTTTAGGCGCTGCTCGATTCGCTCAACAGAGGTGCTGTTGCGAAGCGGCTCCGAAAGCTGTTGATGGATCGCGTTGGCGTCTTGAGCAACCAAGGCTTTCAGCAGAATCTCTGTCGCGACCTTCGCCTGGGCAGGACTAAGGCTTGTCTTTAGCGAGCTTTCCTCGCATGCCACTGCTTGAGGGGGCAGTGCGCTGAGGCTGATGGGACACCCAAGGGAGAGGGCCAGCAGGCAGGCGGACAGCTTCAATGATCTTGGGACAAATCGTTTCCCATATTGCCGGAATTGAGTGGCATTAGCTGCAACTTGGATCCTTCAAGCTGAAAAATCAGCGTCACGGCTTGAAAATGGGGTTCTGGAGCTCCGCAGCGGTGCTGTTCGATGCCTGGGTTGATGCCGATCGCTGGCCAAGCTGCTCCAGCCAAAGAAATCCGCAGATGTTGGCCGGGTTGTAAGTCGGCGAACAACGGTTGCAAAACCACTTTGCGGGATAACGGTTGCATGGCGCTGTCCCCTTGTAATCGGAGTACGCCTGTTGATAGCTGCTCGACTTGGCTCTGGTCTTGATTGGTTGCCGACAGCGCCACACAGAGATCAAATCCAGGCTGGTCGGCTTGAACAGTGATCTCTAGCCATGGAATGCCTTCGAGGTGAAGACATTCATTCAGT
>CATBLW010000296.1 GCA_949486985.1 Prochlorococcus marinus str. MIT 9215 | reverse complement strand
GGTTGGCCAGGATCGAACAACAGCCGCCACAGCTTCGGCGGCGCTTGGGCCAATTGAAGAGCACGGACTGGCAGGAACAGAAAGAAGCTTTGCTCAACCAGGGAGTCAGTGGTTTAGTGGTCGAGCAATAGGTCACGGCTGGTGCTCAGAACTTGCTGCCGGGTTCAGTGCAGGGCCAAAAACCTCCAGAGCCATATCTGCAGCTTTGGTATGCCGCAGCGCTTGGCAGTCTTGCGGACGTTCAGATCGAGCAGGTTGAGGCGAAACCGTTAACGCCCACCGTTCTCTACAGCCGCGTTCCTCCAGAAGGCGCAAGGCTGATTTCGATACAGGTTCCACCTGGCCATCGCTTGGTGATGGGCATTAATGGAACGCCATTGATGCAGATGACTGTTTACAGCGCCAAGGGTGATGTTGTGGCCGAGCGCGGACCCTTGCGGGTCGTTACCTTGCCTGCCGATGCTGGCTCTCCTATCCAGGTGCTGGTCATGAATGAAGGCGTGGCTTCGGGTGCATTAACACTTTCTGCCAGGGCTGATTTTTCGTTCTCGGCCCCGCTGCCACCAGTGGATCTGGATCCATTGCCGGACTCGGCTACGGGTGCTCCTGGCCGCATTCCTGCTCCAGTGATGGAGCCTGCCAATAACTCTGCTGTTCCCGAGGAGGATCAGTAGCGAGCCATCGCTGATTTCACCTCTCGATCCGCTTGCTTGCGTTTCTCGTCCTGGCGTTTGTCATGCAGTTTTTTGCCTTTACCCAAACCGATGGTGAGCTTGATCCAGGAACCCTTTAGGTGAATATTGAGAGGGATCAGGGTTAGCCCTTTCCTGTCGAGTAGGCCTCGTAATTTGTCAATTTCTCGACGGTGGGCGAGAAGTTTTCGTACCCGTAAGGGATCGTGATTGAAGTAGCTGCCGGCATGTCGATGAGGCGAGATGTGCACGTTGTGCAGCTTCAACTCGCCTTTGCGGATTAGGCAGAAGCCATCGCGCAAATTGGCTTGACCGGCTCGAATCGATTTCACTTCGGTGCCAACAAGTTCGATTCCTGTTTCAAGGGTTTCGAGAATCTCGTACTGATGCCGTGCCAGTCGATTATCTGCCAGCAGCTTGTTGGCCGCGGCTCTCGCGGCGGCAGCTTTTTTTTTGCTTCCTGCCTTTGCCATCTGCTTGCACTGATGCAACGACCCTATCCAGTGGTCGGTACCCTGCCAGCATGGCGATTGTTTCTTCCAGCGCCGGCAGAGCCGAATCCAGCAAAACAACGGCTAAAAACCGGCTGGTTGATGCTGCTCCTCTGCCAGAAGACACCACTGCGCCTCGAGAAGATGGGTTGAGGCCTAGGCGCCTCGATGATTACATCGGCCAGCATGAGCTCAAGCAGGTTTTAAGCATTGCTGTTCAGGCGGCTATCGGCAGAGGCGATGCCCTTGATCATGTTTTGCTCTATGGCCCCCCTGGCCTTGGTAAAACCACCATGGCGCTGGTCTTGGCGGAAGAACTTGGCGTGAAGTGCAGGATCACAAGTGCTCCGGCGCTTGAGCGTCCGCGAGACATTGTTGGTCTTTTGGTCAACTTGCAGCCGCGTGAGCTGCTGTTCATTGATGAGATTCATCGGCTTACAAGAGTGGCTGAGGAACTCCTCTATCCAGCGATGGAGGATCGCCGTCTTGATCTAACCGTTGGCAAGGGCAGCACAGCACGCACCAGAACCCTTGACCTGCCTCCATTCACCCTGGTGGGTGCTACGACGCGTGCCGGTGCACTCAGTTCGCCGCTCAGGGATCGTTTTGGCCTGATTCAGAGGTTGGAGTTTTACGGAATCGATGATCTGCGAGCGATTGTCAAGCGCGCGACAGGTTTGCTGGGGCTCCAGCTGAATGAGGAAGCCTGTTTGGAAATTGCTCGTCGCTGTCGTGGTACGCCGAGAATTGCCAATCGATTGCTCCGTCGGGTTCGTGATGTCGCCACTGTTCGAGGTGTATCAACGTTGATTGATGCCGCTCTGGTGGATGAGGCTCTGAGCTTGCATCGCGTCGATGGCCGTGGTCTTGATGCAAGCGATCGTCGCCTTCTTGAATTGTTGTTGGAGTCTCATGGTGGAGGTCCTGTGGGTTTGGAAACCTTGGCAGCAGCGTTGGGTGAGGATCCGGCCACGCTGGAAGCTGTGGTTGAACCCTTCCTGTTGCAGCTGGGCTTTTTGCAGCGCACTCCCCGTGGACGGGTGGTGACCTCTGCAGGTCGACGTCATTTGGGCTGGAGCGAGCAGCCATGAGCGATCGGAATGCAATGAAAACCTTTTGGAATCGATTGCCGGGGCTTCTTTTACTAGTTGTCTTGCTGACCATTCAGCCTGTCATCGG
>CATBLW010000295.1 GCA_949486985.1 Prochlorococcus marinus str. MIT 9215 | reverse complement strand
TCATCCCTGTCGCAGGTGTTTATGCCGCAGGGCGATTGGATGCCGATAGCGAAGGGCTATTGCTACTCACCAGCAATGGACGCTTGCAACAACGCCTCACTGATCCTCGCTTCGGCCATTGGAGACGTTATTGGGCGCAAGTGGAGGGTGCGGTAACCCCCCACCAACTCGAACAACTTGCACAAGGCGTGAACATTCAGGGGAAAGCAACACGTCCGGCTCGCGTGAATCTCCTCAATGAAGCCGATGTCTCCAACGTGGCGGAACGTGATCCCCCGATCCGCGTCAGGAGAAACATTCCAACCAACTGGTTGGAATTGATGATTCGAGAGGGGCGTAATCGACAAGTTCGACGGATGACTGCTGCTGTTGGCCTGCCAACGTTGCGACTGATCAGGCAACAGATTGATCTCATGGATGGGAAACCAGCCCTAAGCATTGAGCACCTAACTCCCGGTCAATGGCGAGAGGTCTCATCAGAGGAAGCCCAACGCCTAAAGGCTTTAGTTATCAAGCCGGCAACTGACCAACGAGGGTGACCGACCGAAATTCAATCCCCTCCACCACCTGCCAAGGCTGCTCTGATCGATCGACATAGCGCACCTGCTCAAAACCCAAGGCACAAAAATCTGCCAAGAAAGCATCCTCTTGCCAAGCACCACTAATACAACCGCTCCATAGCTCCGGATCCTTTTGCAACGAGAGCGGAACAGGACGATCGGAGACGATATCGCTAATCGCCACACGTCCACCCGGACGCAAAACTCGGCGAATGTTGGCCAAAAGATCCTTTCGCTGCGAGGGATTGACCAAATTGAGCACACAGTTGCTCAACACCACATCGATACTTGCCGAAGCAATCAAAGGCTCGCCATCAGCCTGAGGCGCATCAAGGGCTTCGATGCCACCCTCAGCAAAGCTGACGTTTGAAAAACCAATCCGATTGGCGACTTCAGGTGCCGCTTGAGACGCCAGATCAAGCATTTCGCGATTGCGATCCACGCCAATCACAGCACCTGCAGCACCAACCACTTGGGCACAAATGAAAGCGTTCTTCCCACTACCGCTGCCGAGATCAAGGACGGTATCTCCAGGCTGAACCCAGCGGGTGGGATCGCCACAGCCGTAGTCACGCTCAATAACCTCAGCGGGAATCACCTTGAGCAGAGCCGGATCAAAGGGAACTGGCGTACAGAGACATGCTTCCTGAACCTGAGCCGCGGCGCCGTAACGATCCTGGACTGCCTGCGTTTGATCCAGCTGATCAGTGATTGGTTCAGAAGAGGAACCACAGCATCCGCTTGTCATAACAACCACTTTTTGCAATCAGCACATTTTGATCGATGCATGGTTATTGATCGATGAATGGCTGTTGATCGATGCATGAATGAACTGATTAGCCAATCCTTCTCAAAAGCCAAGCCAGCTCAAAAAAACAGCCAGCGCAAAGAACAGCCAACCATCACCCCAGGGCCTCCTGAAGCTCGCGAACGGTCTGCCACTGACCGTAGTAGTAATTGGCTCGAGAGCGACGCTCTGCATCATCGGGACCATCGAAGGCGTCAAAGCCAAGGCTGCGCCATAGATCGTGCCCACAGACACGATCAAGCTCATCATTCGCCTCACGGGCCAGATTATCGAGGCGGCGCTGAAGATTTTTTACTTGAACGACAGACATCCCAAGGAGAGGCACGAATCACCCTCAATAGTACAGAAGAACTATGGAGATGCCAGCTTGCCTTCGCTAGGTGGTTTTAGAAAGGAAGCTTCTTCTTGGCTTCCTGATCGAGTTCAACATCCATCTCTCGCAGTCGCTTCATAATCGTGGCGTAATACTCGCGGATATAACTCTCCAGCTTGGTGGTCTCAGAAGGATCCAAACCAAAAGCTGCATAGGTGTCGTCCATTGGAGCGTCCAAAGCCGTTCCACCTCCAACAACTTGTGCAAAGGCAAGCCTTTCACCAACGCTGACAGTGGACTCAAAGAAGGAGACGATTTTCTCAGTTAAACCAATTAAAAACGGCGAAACTCTTATCAATTTGGCTTTTTTATTGGCAGCCTTTTCACACAAATCCACAACCTCTTCGTTTGTCCATGCCTTTGGCCCCACAACGGGAAAGCTGCGACGAATCGTTTCTTGGCGATCAAGAGCAGCAACGGCAAAACGTGCCATGTCTTGAGTGTTCATGTAAGCAACCGCTGTCGGGTTGCCACCGCTAACCCAAACGGTCTGGTCTTCGAGTACAGGAATGGCGAACTGACCAATCACACCCTGCATAAAAGCCACACCCTGCAGGATTGTGTAATCAAAGGATGATTCGGAAAGCAGCTTCTCTGTACAGAATTTGATGTCCATTAACGGCACATCACGATGTTGCTCGGCCGCTAGCAAGGAAAGGAAAACGAAGCGTTTAACCCCTGCTCGTTCACAAGCACGCAATAAATTCAGCTTGCCGTCCCAGTCAGTGACGTAAACACTCTTTGGATCATTGGGCCGACTGGTTGCCGCATCAATCACAGCATCGACGCCTTCAAGGGCGTAATCGATGCTTTCCGGCTCCAACAAATTGCCGCGAGTCAGCTCACATCCCCACTCCTGGAGGAAAGCAGCTTTTCGTGGAGCGCGCACCATGCAGCGCACCTGATGGCCGGCATCAATTGCCCGAGAGGCAATCTGCCTCCCGAGGGTTCCTGTTCCACCAACCACCAGAACCTGCATAGGGTCCGACCTAGCAAGCAAGGAGCCTAAATGGGCCGACTCCAAGCCGCGAGATTCAATCTCCCTGAAGCTTCAACAAAAGTGCGCCACCAAGCAGGCCAACTGGGATCAATACCCAGAAAACAGCGGCAATACCAAAAATCTCTGAAGCCATGGATTGGCAAGTTCAATGACATCCATTATTTAACGCCCTGCCCTATGAATTGATTGACAAACGCGTAACAACTCAGGGAAAGGGACATCTGAACGCACCTGCCCTGCCATCAAGGCACTGCCATAAGCCTGATGTCCAGCAGAGCGAAGAGCCTCAACAAGGGCCGAGACAGGGGGCGGGCCTGACAAAGCCAAACGTTTGGCCAGTTCGTTGATTGACCAGCAACAAACAGGCAAACCAACATCAGCCTTCAACCTCTGCAACAGTCGAAAACTGACTGGAGACATTGTTAAAGGCAGCTGTTCCTCCAATTGCAGTAGCGCTCCCAAAACCTCAACAGATTGCAATCGCCCAAGCCATAGGGGACCACTCACAGCCCAACGCCCATCCCCAGGCGAGCAATGGCAACTCGGCCACCCCTGAAGACTCAGCAAAGGCTGAATTGCTTGGTCTCCACAAGCGTCACAACGGGCCAGAAGTCCCAGCAGATGCTCTTCCTCTTCAGCCAAGCGGCTCTTAAGCCTTACCGCGAGACGGAAGGTTCTCCCATCACTGAAGCAAGCCAACGGCTCCAAACCTCGCCCCAAGACCCATGCATGGCGCGCCAGAGCAGCCATTTGCAACCGCAGGGCCACCTCCCAACTTGCGGGGTGGGTACGCGCCGCGGCCGCAAGTCGGCGAATCGCACCGCAACGATCATGTCCTGTTGGAGAACGACCATCACTACTGGCCAGCAGCAACACGCCCTCATTGGCAAGGACATTGAGAACGGGCTGCAGCAAAGCATTAGGGCAACCAAAGCCATCAAGATCGATGAGGTCAAAGCAACGCCCTTCGTAATGGGCCCGACTTAGCAGTGCCTCAGCTGGTTCATTGGCTAACTGAATCGAGCCGCCCTTCAGCCGCAACGGCTCCAAATTGCGATTCAATAATTCAGCACGATCAGGGTCGGCATCATTCACCCAGATTTCTGGTGGGAGAAGGCCAGCTGAATGCGTCGCTGAGGAGAGCACACTCTCAAGCCCCCAGCGCAGCGAACGAATCCCACAACCAGCCATCAAATCCAACCAACGCAATGGGGACGTTGCGTTCACAGAAGACTGGTATTGCAGGGCCGCCAACAGAACCGAAAGATCACGCGATGGACGTGAATCAGCACGAAAGAAACCATCCCCGAGTTCCAGGGTTGCTGAACCTTCGCGATAGTGGGAATTGGGTTGGATCAGGCCACCTTGGATGCAACTGACCTCCAGACTGCCGACATGGACATCCAAGATGCCGGTGTCGACTGGGGAGAATCAAATCAGTGGTATTGGCAAAACCTTTCCTGTCACTGGCGAGTGCTTGGGAAGGAAGAGAACCGTCCACTCGTGCTTCTGCACGGATTCGGAGCCTCTAGTGGCCATTGGCGCCACAACGCCGCTGCGCTTGCAGCCGCTGGATTCCGCGTTTATGGGCTTGATCTGATCGGCTTCGGAGCCTCGGCCCAACCTGGTGTGGAGCGAGATCGCCCTCTCGACAATCTTCTTTGGGGAAAGCAGTTGGCCGCTTTCCTTGAACAAATTGTGGATGTCAGTCGCTGGGGAAAAGCTGTACTAATTGGGAATTCTCTTGGTGGCCTAACAGCTCTAACCACCGCCGCATTACGACCTGAGCTCGTGGCGGCAGTTGTGGCCGCTCCTTTACCGGATCCGGCTTTAATTCAGCCCTTGGATTTGCAGCAACCTGAATGGTGGTGCCAACTGAAGAGCTTTTTCCTGAGACTGTTCTTTCGCCTACTGCCCCTTGAACTGATTGTTCCCCTCATTACCCATACAGGCCTACTGCGAGCAGCCCTACAGGTGGCTTACAACAGCAACATCCAGGCGGACAAAGAATTGCTCAGGCTGATTGCCAGGCCGGCACAAAGACCAACAGCAGCTCGCTCACTCAGAGCCATGAGCATCGGCATGACCCTGCGTCCAAGGGAAGCAACGGCTCCAGCATTGCTTGATCGACTAACTAACAATCCAAATCGTCCAGCCTTGCTACTCCTCTGGGGCCAGAAGGATCGCTTGGTTCCATTGACAATTGGACAACATGTAGAGAAGCAATATCCCTGGGCAAGCCTTTCTGTGATTGAAAAATCAGGCCATTGCCCCCATGACGAATCAGCGAATGAATTCCATCAGGCCATCCTGCCCTGGTTGGACCGTAATTTAGAGATCGATCGACAGTGGGCATGAAGCACACCCTTTCAGTGCTAGTAGAAGATGAATCCGGTGCCCTTAGCCGGATTGCAGGGTTATTCGCGCGGCGCGGATTCAACATCGACAGCCTTGCTGTTGGCCCAGCGGAAGTCGATGGACAATCCCGAATCACGATGGTTGTTGAAGGCGATGATCAGACCCTTCAGCAAATGAGCAAACAGCTCGACAAATTGATCAATGTTCTTCAAGTTGTCGACCTCACAACACGACCAGCTGTTGAACGCGAGCTGATGCTGCTGAAGGTTTCTGCACCTTCCTCAGAGCGCAGCGCCATTCTTGAATTGGTGGAAGTGTTTCGAGCAAAAGTTGTTGATGTCGCCAATGACGCCCTAACCCTTGAAGTGGTGGGCGATCCAGGAAAATTGGTTGCTCTAGAACGCTTGCTTTCCCCCTACGGAATTCTGGAAATAGCGCGTACCGGCAAAATTTCTCTCGAGAGGGCCTCTGGGGTGAATACGGAAATGTTGAAAGCCTCAACCAGCGGCGGAAGATTGCCGGCTTAAAGCTCTTCAAAGCTTCTCGGCCGGCATTCTCATCAACGGTTACTGATCAATCGCAGTCACCAGATTCGCTTTGATAATTCGATCGTCCTGCTCAATAGCATCGACGACCTCCAAGCCTTTGGTCACCTGACCAAAAACGGCATAGCGACCATCCAATTCCGGCAGAGGACGCAAAGCGATATAGAACTGTGCGCTTGCAGAATCAGGAGCCTGGGATCGTGCCATTGCCAACGCACCGCGTTGATGACTGAGCTGCAATTGCAATAAATCGCTGGCGTTGGTTGTTAGTCGGCTATAGCGAGGCTGATTTTCATTTTTCAGCTTCACTTCCAGTGGAATAAATCTGGTCTGACCAGTCACTGGATCAATAAAACTGCCTTTGCCGTATTCAGTCTTGGGCGTATTGGGGTCCTTGGAACCAGGATCACCCCCCTGAACGACAAAAGGCACAGGCTCTTTCACCACCCGATGAAAAACAGTGTTGTTGTAAACGCCCTTTTCAACAAGATCGACAAAGTTCCCTGCTGTAACAGGTGCCGCATCTCCATCCACTTCAAGGGTGATGCTGCCACGACTGGTGCTCATCTCAACAATCGCCTTGCCCTGCAGGCAGGGACTGCTGGAGGTCTCACAGCCTTGGGGAAGCGTTGCTGTTTTGGAACTTGCGCAACTGGTCAGCAAGGACAAGCACAACACAAGAGCCCAAAAGGCTGAACGCCTAAATAGACGAGGCAGAGTTACTACATCCAAAATTCAAAGTCCTTCAAGGTTCACACCCAAAAAGCGTGCCAACTCGGCACCCTCTCGCTCCAGCTGATCGAGAGGAAGCGGCTGGCCAACGCGCGTTAAAGAGATGTCTCTGCGATCTTTAACGCGTAGAGAGATGCGACGACGGGGATTAATCCCATCACGAACCTCAAGCTTGACCGCTTTGACATCAGTCATCGGGAATTCAGCGCTGATGGGCTTGAAATATCCACGTCGAGAAATTGTCACCACCCCTGCAGCCTTATCAAAGCGGTTGCTGCCAGCACCAAGATTGATCGCAAGCAATACCCAGAGATAAAGGGCCAGAAGAAGAGCCGCAATGCCATAGAAACCCATAATCAAGCCCTGAGGCACAAAGGCCAAGCTGGACGGATTGCCAATGGGCAAGAGGTTGCGGCCGAGATAACTGGAGGAAGAGGCCAGGAGAAAGCCAGTCCCGCCGATGCTGACCACAACGGCCATCAACTGATTTGTAAGTCGACGAGCACCAACAACTGATTGCTCCAACAGCTGCGCTTGGGTTTCTTCAGCCAAGAGGCTCTCCTGCAAATCAGCAGCCATAGCAGGCACATAGGAAATTCCATTCTGGCCTGCAATGCAGACCAATGGCCAAAGATGACGCAAGCCAAAACAGCAACACCACTACAAGGGATTTCAGCTCAAGGGTTATGCCCCCAAAGACCAGGTTGAAATTGTTATTGTCTTGTCGTATCCAACAGCCCGCGGCTCAGCCGCTCCGTTTTCACCCATGACGATCGCTGTAGGGCGCGCGCCGCAGCGAGGATGGTTTGACGTCCTCGATGACTGGTTAAAGCGCGACCGCTTCGTATTTGTTGGCTGGTCTGGCATCCTCCTGTTTCCAACGGCCTACTTGGCTCTGGGAGGTTGGCTGACTGGCACCTCCTTTGTTACTTCCTGGTATACCCACGGCGTTGCCAGCTCTTACCTGGAAGGTTGCAACTTCCTTACCGCTGCCGTCAGCACACCAGCTGATGCAATGGGCCATAGCTTGTTATTGCTTTGGGGCCCTGAAGCCCAGGGTGATTTCGTGCGCTGGTTTCAGCTTGGTGGGCTCTGGAGTTTCGTTGCCCTGCACGGCTCTTTCGCGCTGATCGGCTTCATGCTGCGTCAGTTCGAAATCGCCCGCTTGGTGGGCATCCGTCCTTACAACGCTCTTGCATTTTCAGGACCTGTCGCTGTTTTCCTCAGCGTCTTCCTGATGTACCCCCTTGGGCAGCACAGCTGGTTCTTTGCTCCCTCTTTCGGAGTGGCTGCAATTTTCCGCTTCATCCTGTTCATCCAGGGCTTCCACAACTGGACCATCAACCCCTTCCACATGATGGGTGTTGCTGGAATCCTTGGCGGTGCTCTGCTCTGCGCCATCCATGGCGCAACCGTGCAAAACACACTGTTTGAAGACGGCGAGCAATCCAACACCTTTAAGGCATTTGAGCCAACCCAGGAAGAAGAGACCTATTCGATGGTCACAGCCAACCGTTTCTGGAGTCAGATCTTCGGAATCGCCTTCTCAAACAAGCGCTGGCTGCACTTCTTCATGTTGTTCGTGCCTGTAATGGGCATGTGGACTCCCTCAATTGGCATTGTCGGCTTGGCTGTCAACTTGAGGTCTTACGACTTTGTTAGCCAAGAGATCCGTGCCGCAGAAGACCCCGAATTCGAAACGTTCTATACCAAGAACGTTCTTCTGAATGAAGGCATGCGTGCCTGGATGGCTACAGCTGACCAGCCCCACGAAAACTTTGTATTCCCTGAAGAGGTACTACCACGTGGAAACGCCCTCTAATTCTGGACTGATAAATGTCGGGGGGCAGGACCTCGCATCTACCGGTTACGCCTGGTGGGCCGGCAACGCCCGCATGATCAACCTGTCTGGGCGCCTTCTTGGCGCTCATGTGGCTCACGCCGGTCTTATGACTTTTTGGCCCGGCGCCATGCTCCTCTTTGAGGTGAGTCATTACACCGCCGACATGCCTCTCTATGAGCAGGGGCTGATCTTGATGCCTCACGTGGCTTCACTTGGCTGGGGTGTAGGCCCTGGTGGTGAAATCACTGATATCTATCCATTCTTTGTCATTGCTGTCGCCCACCTGATCGGCTCGGCCGTTTACGGACTGGGTGGCATCTACCACGCTCTAAAAGGCCCTGAGAGGCTGGAGAATTATTCCTCCTTCTTTGCTCAGGACTGGCGTGACAAAGATCAGATGACCAAGATTCTTGGTTACAACCTGCTTGCGCTTAGCACTGGAGCATTGGCCTTTGTTTTCAAAGCCATGTTCTTTGGAGGTGTCTATGACACCTGGGCACCAGGAGGCGGAGACGTACGCCTGATCACCAACCCAACGCTTGATATTGGGGTGATTTGGGGTTACTTATTCAGCGCCCCTTGGGGTGGCACAGGCTGGATCATCGGTGTCAACTCGATGGAAGACATCGTTGGTGGCCATATTTGGATAGCACTGCTTCTAATTTTTGGCGGCGTCTACCACATCATTACCAAGCCATGGGGATGGGTGCGTCGAGCATTCATCTGGAATGGTGAAGGTCTGCTGAGTTACGCCTTAGCAGCAACCAGTTGCATGGGCTTCATTGCTGCTGCATACATCTGGTTCAACAACACCGCTTATCCATCTGAGTTCTACGGTCCTACCAACGCAGAATCCTCTCAGTCACAGAGCTTCACCTTCCTGGTTAGAGACCAAAGGATGGGCGCCAACATCGGTTCGGCCATGGGCCCAACTGGTCTTGGTAAGTACCTGATGCGTTCACCTACCGGTGAAATCATCTTTGGTGGAGAAACGATGAGGTTCTGGGATTTCCGTGGACCTTGGCTTGAACCACTGCGTGGGCCCAACGGTCTAAGCCTTGACAAGCTTCAGAACGATATTCAGCCATGGCAAGTCAGGCGGGCTGCTGAGTACATGACTCATGCACCTAACGCCTCGATCAACTCTGTTGGCGGAATTATTACTGAGCCCAATGCGGTTAACTTCGTGAACATCCGCCAATGGCTGGCTGCTCACCTGTTCTTCGCTGCTTGGTTCAATATCGTTGGCCACTGGTTCCACGCTGGTAGAGCACGTGCATCTGCTGCAGGTTTCGAGAAAGGTATCGATCGTCAAGCAGAACCAGCATTGGGAATGCCCGATCTGGACTAACTCTTGCAAAGATCATCTTTTCGATGATCTGGACAATGCAACGATGAATCTATGGCCCTCGTCAAAAACGAGGGCTTTTTTATTGCTCGAGAATTAATCTGAGATAGTCATTAAATCGAATAACGAGGTAAACCCAGCCGTGAACATCATGATCCTGGTGAAGAATATTCGCTCATAGAGAAACTTCATGCAGAGCCTGCCTAAGCCAAGGCAAGCTAAGGCCAATCACATTGCTATAACAACCTTCCAAGCCACTGACAAACAAGGATCCCCTGCCTTCTAAAGCAAAGCCGCCAGCGCATTGCAGGGGCTCACCAGTCGCAATATACGCCTCTATTTCCAACTGATTTAGCGCTGCAAAATGAACACGTGTGGTCACTGTTTGTTTGATCACATGATCAAAACCATTCTTTTCTACGTTTGATGTTGTGCTGGTCAACAAAACATGACCCGTATGCAGAAGGCCACTTTCACCAGACATCAACTGCCAACGTCTTAAAGCAATAGAAGCGTCTAAAGGCTTGCCAAAAATTTGACCGTTAAATTCAAATACTGAATCGCAACCAAGCACGGCATTGATTGGAGCCAGCAAGGGATCGATCGATCGCTCAGTTTTGAGTTGTTGGGCAACAGCGTCTGCTTTCGCCTTCGCTAACAGCAAGACCAACTCAGTTGGGTCAGCATGCATGATGCTTGATTCATCAACTCCACTCACCCTCACTTGATGTGGAATGCCTGCCTGCACAAGCAATCGACGGCGAGCCGGAGAAGCAGAGGCAAGCATCAACACGGCGAAGTGCAGCAAAGAGAACCAGTCCGTAGGCTGACATCAATGTCCAACCTTGCCAGCGATAGCGAACCAAGCGAGATGGAACTGCTTGATGCACGAAGCAAGCACCGAGCGGCTCAGGCTATGCGCTGCCTACCTTTTAATCAAAGCTTTTATACCGACGCCCAAAACTTAGGACTCCATGCGGAAACGGTGTTGCAGAACAGTCAATACTGCAAAGCGATGGCTGGTTGGTTTCAACGACAAGAAAATGTTGAAGACGCCTTTCGATGGTTGATCACCGTCGGGATATTGCGTCGTGAAGTTGATGGTCAAGGTTTGACAGCAAGAATCAGGCTCACACCTCTCGGTCGTCAATTGCTTGAGCAGTCACCAGACTTGCCATCGCAACAAGCTGGTCTGATCGAACGCATGCATCATTGCCTGAGACGCTACTGGCCGCGGCGATGACGACACCAGCGCAAGCGCCTCCTTTGATGGTGCTCGGCACATCCAGTGGAGCAGGCAAATCACTGATGACGGCGGCACTGTGCCGAGTTTTACGTCGACGAGGAGAGACCCCGCTGCCCTTCAAAGGGCAAAACATGAGCAACAACGCCTGGGTTGACGAAAGTGGCGGTGAAATGGCCTACTCACAAGCACTTCAAGCTTGGGCTGCAGGACTTGTGCCCCAAAATGCCATGAATCCTGTACTACTCAAACCGCAGGGTGACAGCACAAGTGAGGTGATCCATCTTGGCAAAAGCGTTGGCACGGCAAGAGCGGAGACCTATTACGAACAATGGTTTCGCCCCGGATGGGCCGCCATCCGCCAGGGGATCAAAGAACTCACGAATGATTATCCGCATGGACGATTGATCTTGGAGGGTGCAGGCAGCCCGGTTGAGGTCAACCTGCAACGACGAGATCTAACCAACCTGAGACTGGCCCAGTTCCTACGCGCCCGATGTTTACTGGTTGCTGACATCGAGCGCGGCGGGGTTTTTGCTCAATTAATTGGCACCCTTGCTTTGCTGAGACCAGTTGAACGCCCTTTAATCCGAGGGTTATTAATCAACCGATTCCGTGGCCGACGCGAACTGTTTGATGAGGGCCGAAGATGGCTGGAAGCTGAAACCGGGATCCCAGTACTCGGAGTGATGCCATGGCTTACAGATCTATTTCCACCCGAAGACTCACTTGATTTACTGGAACGCAACGGGAAGAAAACGGCCGCAGAAATCGAGATCGCTGTACTGAAACTGCCATCACTTAGTAATTTCTCTGATCTGGATCCATTAGAGAACGAAGCCACAGTGCAACTGCGCTGGGTAGAGCCTGGTGGTTCTCTTGGTCAACCTGATGCTGTGCTCATACCAGGGAGCAAGCAAACCCTACGAGACCTGGACTCTTTGCATCGCTCTGGCCTGGGCATGCAGGTTGAGGAATTTGCCAAACGTGGTGGACATGTCTTTGGAATCTGCGGCGGGATGCAAATGCTTGGCTACAAACTTGAGGATCCAATGGACCTTGAAGGCTTGACCCATTCAAGCCAAACAAAAAGCATCAAAGGGCTAAACCTGCTGCCTTTGCATACTGTTTTTAAGCAAGAAAAGTCGCTAAAGCAGCGCGCAGTGACCAGCCAATGGCCAGAAACAACCAATCTTGAAGGATTTGAATTGCACCATGGCATCAGTTGGCCAGTCAACGACGCAAACAGCTCTCTAAAACCGATTGCCAACGACCCGGCTATCGGCTGGGTGAGAAGTGACGAGACAATTAACCAAGTAGCTGGAACCTACTTGCACGGAATATTCGACAATGGCTGCTGGCGAAGACATTGGCTCAATATGTTGCGCAAGCAAAGACAACTACCTCCCTTAGCCGTCAATTATCCACACCATGGAGAGCAAAGGGAACAACTACTCGACCGCCTTGCAGATGCCTTTGAACAACATGT